>JACQQP010000148.1 GCA_016206945.1 Candidatus Omnitrophota bacterium
ATCCATAGAAGTGAGCTTACCTTCTATGACACCAACTACAAAAGAATAAAGACGATTGAACTTCCCCAACCTCTTCCCCTTCATTATGAGGTGCCGATTAGTGAAATTCCTCCCCACAAAGACACCCTTCACTACCAGCTTTCAGTCTATGATTCAAAAGGCAATCAAGACCGGACGAGTGTGGGCAGGATTGCGCTTAAATGAGGTTACAAGATGTTGCGAAAGGTTACAAGAGGTTACAGGAAGTGACGCAACCTTCTGTAACTTTCTGTAACCTTAGGTAACCTCATGTAACGTTAATTCGGCTCTTTCCACACCGGGAAATTTTAGTTGCTCGTTGTGAGGCTTTGAGATAAAATTAACACCAATTAACAACGGAAGGTGGTCTTGAAAAAGCATGTCTTTCTAGTCATTCTTGCAGCTCTTAGTATTTCGGGCTGCGCCTCTTCGATGAAGGATTACCCAAAATATGATCAAGTGCTCGTTTACGAGCGGCCCTATGATTACACTTATTTAAGAACGCTTGAGGCGCTCAATACTTTTCCCGGCTGGGTTCTGGAAGAGACCGACAAGGTTAAAGGACTTATTGTTTTGCGGAATACTCAGTACGGGAATCTTTTTGACCGGGATAAATGGGTAGCGCGTTTCCGTGTGAAAAGCCTTGGCCGTAAAAAAACTTCTGTGGAACTTGAGCCTGTCTCACAACAACTTACCGAAGGCGGAAAACTGTTGGATCGTATCGATCAGATGATGGCCATGACACAGAAGGTACAGGGAGAGCAGAGCGCGCAACTCGTCAGTTAATTTTAGAGGGTTTCGTGGAGTTGAGGGCGGGTGAGGAAAGCGAACCCGCCCTCTTTTGTTCCAATGAGGACACTAGGTTCTGTTGACATTTTGCTATTTTATTCCTTCTCCCCTATTTTTTAGGGGGAGAAGGCTAGGATGAGGGGGTCATATGTTTAGGATTTCCCCTCACCCTATCCCTCTCCCCTCCGCCAAAGGACGGATCAGTCCTCCGGCTGAAAAGGGGAGAGGGAAAAAATCCTTAAATGTCAACAGTGCCTAAAGCGGAGGGAAGAATTTCATGACGTTTTGGACTAGAGAAAGAGACGAAGACAAACCGTTTTCTGAGAAACTTGCGGATTACCTCACCTCAGCGGAACTGGGCGGCGTGATCCGCGATTCTTTTTCGCATAAAGAAATCGCAAGGCTCATGGCTTCATTAGGCGCTGTTTATCCCGGCATTCGAATCGAATCCGTAAGCCACGAGGAATTGGCTCAGGGTTTTGCCGAGGATGCCCTGAAAGACCCCGTTCTCTTAGCGTCGCTTGAGAAAGCGTTGGACAAGGTTCACGAGCCTGATCTTGAAGAAATCAGGTCCCTCTCGCCTAAAGAGATTAAGGAAATTCTTTCCCGCGTTCCTGAGATTTTGGAACGGCGGGGCGTGGGAAAGCTGGTTTGGGTTTTGTTAAAGGATCCGAGGCCTGAGGTGAGAGAGTTGATCCGGCCCTTCATTAAATCGGTATGCCGCTTTGGTGAGCAAGCACTTCGAAAATTGGAAGATGCGGCAGACTTTAGAAAGCGCTTCGAGGAAGGGAGACTCGGCAAGGCGGAAGTTAAAGAGGTGAAGCACGAACTCTTCTCTTTGTATCGTGAGCTCAAGGAAGTTCAAAAGAAACTTCAGGAGAAAGAAAAGAAAATGGGAGCTCTTTGGCGCGAACAGGACCGCCTGAAGGAGGATCTTTCTCGTGCGAAGCGCGAAAATAGCTCGCTCGCCGCAAGTCTTGGGCAATTGAGGAAAGAGCTTATCCGAAAAGAAACCGTTATTGGGACGCTCGAAGAGACGGGAAAAAAGCTTTCAAGGACTGAGGAGAAGGGGTTGCGCCGCCAGCTTCACGATTTGGAACGGGAACACCGAAAACAGGAGCACGAGATTCTTAAAGCAAGAGAGAAGATTTCTGAACTCGAAGGGGAGCGTGACTCAAACAGGGATCTTTATAACCGCTTGGCGAAGGACTGCGACCGTCTCCTCCAAGAAAAAGCTTTGCTGGGCGACCAGCTGGCACTGTTGATCAAGGAACGAGATGAGACGAAACAGCCGGTTTCGATTCAACTGAAGACCCAATCCCACTCAAAAGAAAAAGGCAAGCGCCTTGGAATCTTCGTCGATATGCAAAACATTTGGATCGCCGCGCGACGTCTTGAGCGAAAGATCGATTTCGGGAAGCTTCTGGATTCCATTGTGTTGGGAAGGCATCTGGTAAAAGCCATTGCCTATGTGGTGGTGGTCCCAGGATTAGAACAAGAATCGTTTTTCAATATGTTGAAACGAAAAGGTTTCGAAGTGCGCTACCGAACTTTGATTCGGAGAGCGGATGGTTCTGCAAAAGGGAATTGGGACACCGGAATGGTCGTGGATGCCATCCACTTGGTCGATAAAAATGATCTCGACATCGTTCATGTGGTGAGCGGAGACGGCGATTTCATTGATCTCCTCAAATTCCTCAAGACAAAAGGAGTGCGCGTTGAGGCCTCTGGGTTTCCGTTCAATACGGCTCAGGATCTCTTAAAGTGTGTGGATGATTTCTTCCCGCTCAGTGAGGGTGTTTTAAAAGAACGTGAGCTGATGGGCGCATCCTCGAATTTTAGCCGCTTGTCTGCAAAAGAAACGTAGGAAAGATGGATAAAAGGCAGGCTAAAATATAGTATCATGGCAGCAAAAATAGAGAACTCATGACGCGATATCGACTCAAATGGGTAGCCGGCAAAAATACGCCCCAGAAAGTGTACATTACCCGTGTCTTTAATTTTGGAACGTGGGAAGAATGGCGGGCATTAAAACGGAAGTTTCATCCGCTTGCGATTGAAGAGTCCGTAAAAAAACCTCTCGCGGGACAATGGACCAAGCGGGCAAAGAATTTTGCTGAAGTTTTGTATTCGTGCAAGATGCCAAGAAAAGCGCTCATCTCTTACGATGTCTAAATTCTATTTCGACGTTTTACCAAAGCGCCAGGCTGTGCTGTGGAAACGATTTTCTTCCGCATCGGAGAAGTTGAAGTCGTCGCGTCTCTATTTGGCGGGCGGGACGGCCTTAGCGTTACAGCTGGGCCATCGTCAATCTCTTGATTTTGACTTTTTCTCTCAGAAATCAGGTTTCGGACCCAACCTTCACCGCTGGCTTCAATCCTTTCCGGATTTTATTCTGCGTGAGATGGATGAAAACACGCTCCACGCGGAGCTTCAAAAAACGAAGGTCAGCTTTATCGGAGGCTACCGGTATCCGCTGATTCGGAAGCCGTTAGAGGTAGAAGGGATCCAGCTTGCCAGCATCGCCGATATTGCGCTCATGAAACTTTTGGCGATCACGCACCGCGCGACTTTGCGGGACTACCTTGATCTGGCAGCGATCCTTCGAGGCCCAATCTCTCTCGGAACGCTTCTCACATTGAGCCGAAAGAAATATGGAAAGCGCTTCAATTTCCTGATCCCTCTTAAGGCTCTGGTCTCATTTGAAGATCTCGATCGGGAAACGCCGGTTATGCTTGATAAGGAAATCGGAAAGAACTGGAAGAATATTTTACGCCAGGCTGTGAGAGAGGTCGGCTAATCCAAGCCATACCCAAGAGAGTTCTAATGAAAATTCTCTGCAACACTCTCACGACGCAATTTAGGTGCATTCAGTGTGGCTCCGCAATCCTCGCCCAGCGCGGGATTGAGTTTTAATTTCGCTCCCGAAGATTTTCTTGACGCGATTTTTTTCGTATCATAATCACGCCCTCCAAATCAATACAACGGTCTTTGAACTATGACAGGTACCTTGAAATGAAAATTCAAGGTGGAAAAGGAAAGAGAGAGCCTGACATGAAGTGTCATCCGGGGATGACAAAAAGCGCTCATATTCGGGGATGACATCTGGTATCCCGCCTCGTAGTGACGATTCCACTCTCCTTTACTACCAGCTTTCAGTCTTTGATGAGAAAGGGAATGAAGATCGGACAGGTGTGGGGAAGATCGAGTTACCACTCTAAAGATCAGGATTTGAAAAAATGGAGCTTTTGAGTTACTGGCTGGAAGTGCTTTTAAGATGTAAGTTCCGGGCTTTGACAAACGGAAAAGTCTATGCTAGAATTTCGTGTAAATAGAAAATTGGAGATTCCGAATGGCAAAAGCTTTGGTTAAGATTCAGAAAAATAAGAATATTACGCTTCCCATGTGGCTTATTCATCGATTTCATGTTGAGATCGGGGATTTTGTACGGCTCGAGGAAACGAAAGACGGTATCCTGATGAAGCCTGCCAAATTGATCGATCCTTCCCAAGCTTACTTTTGGACAAAGGAATGGCAGGAGGGTGAAAAAGAAGCCGAAGAAGATATTCGTCAGGGCCGCATCAAAAAGTTTAAAAGCGTCAAAGCATTAATGGACGATCTCAAAACTTGATCCAGTTTCTTTTTCGAACGAAGCGGTTTAAAAAGGATTTTAGACGCTTACCTCATGAGATCCAAGATCGTACGGCCAAAGTTTTCGAGCTTTTTAGATCCAACCCGCGCCATCCTTCTCTTCACGTTAAGAAAATGGAAGGCACGCAAGACATCTGGGAGTTAAGAGTGAGCGACAATTATCGCATTACATTCCAGTTTGTCCAGGAAGGAGTTCTCTTGCGACGGATTGGTACCCATGATATCCTTCGAGAGCCTTAGAAAAGTCAGCCGAGCTAGACCAAAATTACGAAGAATAAATTGACTAATCAATGAGAAGTTCCCTAACCGCGTCATTGCGAGCGAAGCGAAGCAATCTCAGAGCGGGATTGCTTCGTCCGGTCCATCCGTTGGCCGTCCTCGCAATGACAACCGTTTCCACCCTCTTTCTTCATATCTTATCTACTCCAAGTTATGCCAAGCTTGAAAACTTTATGGAAGCTGATGTGGTACTTGGTCAGCCGGATTTTAGTTCGGGAACAGCAAATAATGGAGGACGATCAGCAAGTACACTCAGCAGTCCGCGAGCAACCTTCTCGGTTAATAAAAGATTTTTTGTTGTGGACAGAACTAACAGTCGCGTCCTCATTTGGAATTCCATTCCGACCAGGAATTTTCAGCCGGCCGATTTGGTCCTTGGTCAGCCTGACTTCACCTCTGGCGTTGCCGATAACGGAGGGATTTCAGCTCAGACGTTAGACTTACCGCTTGGAGTTTGTTCGGATGGTCAGAAACTTTTTGTTGCGGATAGCAATAACAGGCGCGTCCTCATTTGGAATTCCATTCCAAATGCAAATCGCCAACCCGCTGATTTGGTCCTTGGCCAACCCGACTTCACTTCTAGCGGAGGCGGAGAAATTTCAGCTCGTTCGTTTGCGCAACGAGGAATTTTCTCAGATGGTAAAAAGCTTTTTGTTGTGGACCAAACTAACAGCCGCGTCCTCATTTGGAATTCCATTCCGACCAGGAATTTTCAGCCGGCCGATTTGGTACTGGGCCAGCCTGATTTCAGCTCTGCTACAGCCAATAATGGTGGACTTTCGGCACGCTCGTTAAGCACCCCGTATCATGCTATTTCAGACGGGCAAAGACTCATTGTCGGGGATCCTTTCAACGATCGTGTTCTCATTTGGAACTCAATTCCCACGACTAATTTTCAACCAGCGGATGTGGTTGTCTGTCAACCTAATTTCACATCCAATACAGCCAATAATGGAGGACTTTCAGCTCGTACGTGCAACGATCCGACCGAAGTTTTCTCAGATGGCAATAAACTTTTTGTTGTAGATCAATCTAATCACCGCGTCCTCGTTTGGAATCGAATTCCCACTAGCAATTTTCAACCTGCTGACGTGGTCCTCGGTCAACCTAATTTCACTTCCAATACAGCCAATAATGGCGGGACGAGCGCCAGGACCTTCTCCGCTCCCCAACAACCTTTCTCAGATGGTAAAAGACTTTTCGTTACTGACGTTACCAACAACCGCGTCCTCATCTTCAACATTGCCTCAGGCTCAGGGATTAAACTCTCTCCCCAATTCGAACAAGGTAAAGC
>JACQQP010000152.1 GCA_016206945.1 Candidatus Omnitrophota bacterium
CAGGGACAGAGCGAAGGAGGGTTTTCCCTGCTTCGGCGGATTCCGCCGAAGGGTTTAAGGTACCGCGGGTGTTAACCCGCGGGGCTCCATCTGGAACCCAGTTGGATATAAATAGGGAAAGCTAAAATGAGTCCTACTGTATTTCGGTATAAAGGTTATCGGTTTTTCTTCTTCTCTCTGGAGGAGGAACGCGTTCATATTCACGTTTCTTGTCCGAGCGGAGAAGCGAAGTTTTGGTTGGAACCAATTGTCGCCCTGCAGGAAAATTACGGTTTGTCGCGAAAAGAATTGGGCGAAGTGCAAAAAGTTATTAAGGAGCGTCGAGATGAAATCATTAGCACGTGGAAAAAGCACTTCAAAAGCTGAAGTTCAAAATATTTCAGAAAATGGGGTTTGGCTCTATGTGAGTGGAAAAGAGTTTTTTTTGCCCTACGAACAGTATCCATGGTTTAAGAATGCAACTGTGTCTCAGATTTGTCGTTTGCGATTCCTTCGTGGGGGACATCTGCATTGGCCTGATTTGGATGTCGATTTAGAGCTTGAGTCGCTCGAGCACCCTGAGCGTTATCCTTTAGTTTACCGCGGAAGAGATAAATGAAGTGTGCAGTAGTCGTTTTTCCAGGATCGAATTGTGACAGCGACTGCTGGCATGTATTGAACGATGTTGTAAAAACGAAAGTCGAGTACGTTTGGCACAAAGGAACAAGCCTGCCCAATGTGGATCTCGTTGTTTTGCCAGGCGGATTCAGTTACGGTGATTATCTCCGGACGGGCGCGATTGCGCGGTTTTCTCCTATTATGAATGCTGTTGTGAAACACGCCAAGTCAGGGAAACTGGTCATCGGAATTTGCAATGGCTTTCAAATTCTCCTTGAGGTGGGACTTCTTCCTGGCGCAATGTTACGCAACCGTTCGATTCGATTTGTTTGTAAACACGTATATCTGAAGACTGAGAATAACAAAACGGCTTTTACGAATCGATTGTCTCAAAATGAAATCCTTCGAATTCCAATCGCGCATGGCGAAGGGAATTATTTTTGTGATGAGAAAACGTTGGAGGAACTTGAATGCAAAAAACGGATCGTTTTTCGTTACGCTTCTGAGACGGGCGAATTAAAAGATGAATTTAATCCGAACGGTTCGCTTTCCCATATCGCAGGAATTATGAACGAAGAAGGAAACGTGCTCGGCATGATGCCTCATCCGGAGCGGGCGAGTGAAACGATATTAAGTTCTGACGACGGCCGAAAAATTTGGGAGTCGATTCTAAACGGTTTGAAATGACGACCACGATGCAAGAACCGAAAATTACCAAGGAAATGATTGCTTCTCACGGTTTAACCGATGAGGAATACCAGAAGATTTGCAACATTCTTGGCCGCGAGCCTAATTTCACGGAACTTGGAATATTTTCTGTGATGTGGAGCGAACATTGTTCCTATAAGAATTCTAAGCCGGTTTTGAAATTGTTGGCAGATGTAGGGGCGTATTGCAATACGCCCCTACTGGTTCGACCGGGCGAAGAAAATGCGGGCGTTGTGGATATCGGCGATGGGCTCGCAATTGCTTTTAAAATAGAAAGCCATAATCATCCTTCTGCGGTTGAGCCTTTTCAAGGCGCGGCAACAGGAGTGGGCGGTATTATTCGCGATATCTTCACGATGGGTGCGCGGCCGATTCTTTCCATGAATTCGCTTCGATTTGGAAACCTGGATAAGAGTCAAAATAAAAATTATCTCCGTGGCGTTGTGGGTGGGATTGCCAATTATGGAAACTGCATTGGGATTCCGACCGTTGGCGGTGAAATTTATTTCGATGATTTTTACGAAGGGAATCCTCTTGTGAATGCGTTTTGCCTTGGAATTATGAAGCGTGAAGATTTGGTAAAAGGATCTGCGAAAGGAACGGGTAATCCTGTTTACTATGTGGGTGCTACGACGGGTCGTGATGGTCTTGGCGGCGCTGCTTTCGCTTCGCGAGAACTTACGGAAGAGTCTCATGAAGATCGTCCTGCCGTTCAAGTGGGGGATCCCTTTATGGAGAAATTGCTCTTGGAAGCGTGTCTTGAGCTTGCGAAAAGCGGTGCAATCGTAGGAATGCAGGACATGGGTGCCGCAGGCCTCACGTGTTCGACCTGTGAAACAGCATCACGTGGAAATGCTGGGATTGAGATTGACCTTGCACGCGTTCCGCGCCGTGAGACGGGGATGATTCCTTACGAGATCATGCTTTCTGAGTCGCAGGAACGGATGCTTGTCATTGTGAAGAAAGGGAAAGAAAAAGTGGTGGAGGATATCTTTGAAAAGTGGGATCTCCATTCTGAGAAGTTAGGTGGAGTCAAAGACGGGAAGTTGATGCGCGTCTTTGAAGATGGGAAGCTTGCTGCTGAGATTCCTGCGAAAGCTTTAACCGACGAAGCTCCTGTTTATGAACGCGAGATGAAGGAACCGGAATATTTGAAAAAAACGCGCGAATTCGACATCAATCAAATTGGGTTCCCACGTCATTCTGGCGAAAGAAGCGTGTCATCCCCGAATGCTTTAATCGGGGATCCACAACTTCTGGATTCCCGCCGATCCGACCGATCGGTGCCAGATGACCGAGCGGCCGACCGCCGCTTGACTGACTGGCGCTTCCGCGGGAATGACATTATTCTTCCTCAGGACGACACATGGAACGCCATCCTTCTTCGGTTGCTCGATCAGCCGACGATTGCATC
>JACQQP010000153.1 GCA_016206945.1 Candidatus Omnitrophota bacterium
GGTTCGCCCGATCACCTGGGTCACCAAAATTCCGGCAGGACCTACAAGGAAGCGTCCCGGTTCCGCAATGAACTTAGTCTTTTTGTCAAAAAGCCGCGCCATCTCAGCGCGAATCGTACGCGCCATCGTTTCAAAAACGGTGTTTTTTTCATGATCCGTATGACGAATCGGAAATCCACCGCCGATGTCTAAGGTGCTGAGCGTCAATCCCTCTTGCTTCGCTTCCTTGAAGATGCCTGCGGCAATTTCGAGAGCATGCACGTAATTTTCGACATTCGCACATTGGCTTCCCACATGAAAGCTGACGCCTTCAGGCCAAAGCCCAAGCGCTTTTGCTTTACGCAAGAGGAAGACAGCTTGTTCTGGATCGGCGCCAAATTTGAGAGACAGTTCCACCACACTGCCCACATTTTCTACCTTAATTCGAACGATGACGCGAGCACCGGGAGCATGTTTCGCAATTTTGTAGAGTTCCGGCTCGTTGTCGAAAGTCATCAGCGTGACGCGGCGCCTCGCAGCCATTTGGATATCTTCGATCGATTTGATTGTATTGGCAAAGATAATTCTTTGAGGCGTTGCGCCAAGATTAAGGGCCAAATTCATTTCAGCGGCGCTGGCCACGTCGAAATTGGCTCCGAGCTTCAGGAACGTTTTAATGACCTCTGGGTGTGGATTGGCTTTTACGGCGTAATAAGGAGTCACTTTTGGCAAGTGATCACGGAAGCGTTCAAATTGCTTCTTAAGGCCGCTTCGCCTCAGGATCATCACAGGGGAGGGATGCTTTTTGAGCATCTGGCGAATCAAGTTTTCGACAGCGCTTCCGTTCGGACTAAACTCGGATCTTTTCATGAGTGCGAGACTTGATAGGCTCCACTTCAGTCGGGTTGACTAAAAAAGTGGTGAACTGCCACACATCGTCTTCCTTAGGTAGTTTCGTACCGTAATCTAAGAAAAGATTTTTTCGGTCTTTGAGAGGTGTCCAGTCTACCGCTTGGGAGATGAACGGTCCAAGATAAGGCTTTGAGATCTTTAAGATCTCTTCATGCGGCAGGTCATCTGGCAAACAAAAACCTTCGTTTGGATTCTGAATGGCCCACATCGCACTCGCGACCGCTGAGATGGCCACTTGAAGTGTTGTCGCATTTTGATGGGGAACGAGGCGGCGAGTTTCTTCAATATCGAGAAGGCTTCCAATCCACCAAGCGCTAAAGTCGTGTCCCATGAGAAGACAGCCGAGTTGGTCTTGTCCGCTTAGAATCTCATCATTTAGAATGCGCTGGCGTTCTTGGAGTTCAAATTGCCGCATTTCGAGTTCATGAAGCGAATTGATCGCGACATCCGCGGGGCAATAGGCATAATGAACTGTGGGACGGTAAAGCGCTTTTCCGTCATCCCAAACGGTCAGGCGATCGGAAATCGAAAATGCTTCGCCATGGCGGATCACCATCCCCGTGATTTCACCGCAGGGAACCCAGGAGCGGACCCATGTGTTCATGCCTTTCGTGCGAAGGCAAATTTGATTTCTGGGCCCTTCCTTGTGGAACATGGCTCCTTTGGGGACATAACGTTCGTGGGATCCCCAGCCCAGTTCAGCGGGAGCTACCCCTTCTTCGTAAAAGCCGATGATGCTCCAGGTATTAACAAATTCATTGACCTCTTTGGGTTTGTCCGTAATTTGGGTGTCGCGCTCGCTGATGTGGATCGTTTTCACGCCTTCAAGCTGAGCCAATTTTGGAAAGTTAAGGTCTTTTAAGGCCATTTCAAGTTGCGTTTTTCGAGGATCGCGCGGTTTTTCTTTTAGGATCTTTTCTCCAATTTCGATGAGCGCCTGCTTCGTAAAGTGAGAGACAAGACCCGGATTCGCCCCATGGTCCATAATGGTTGTAGCGCCCTTTGGATTCGGCCAACGTTGCATCGTCTTATGCATGGCCATGTGTCTTGCATAAAGGGTAAGCTCCGTGGGGTGTTTTCCTTCAGCGCCTTGATAAGGATGCCATAGTTCCACTGAAGTATTTATGTAGAGGACGTTATTGTCATGACACCATTGGAGGATGGCACAGCAGTCGATATCGTAGGCAAGGTCGATGATTAAATCTCCAGGTCCCACATATTTTGCAAGAAGCGCCTTGAAATTGTCTTGGACTATTCGTTCAAATACGTACGAGACGCCTTGATTCAATGCGTCTTTCACGCGCGGACGATTGTCCACAGGATCCATGATGGTGACTCTATTTGGCGGGATGTCGATCAGCTTGAAAATCAGCGGAACGGCGCACTGAGCAACAGAGCCACAGCCGATCACTAAAATTTTTCCATCGAATTTCAGTTTCATTTTTTTACAGGCTGCGATTGTCAAAAGCATTCTAACAGAATTATTTTTCACCGCAAAGAAAAAATCGCTAAAAATTGAAAAATTCCGTCTTCTGAACCCAGAAGAAAAATTTTATGTTGAACGTGGCTGGTTGTCTGATAGTCGTGTTCATCGTCATTGTGATGGCATTCAGTGCCCTCGCAATGGCGGCGAGTTTTTTCTCCGAATTGCAGGCAAGATTTGTGCTAAACTTTTGATTGCCATTGCTAAAGGAAGATGGCACAATACACGTTAATCATACCAAATGAATTCCCAAGCGTTGCGAGCGATTAATTGGAGGAATTTTGTATTCTTTACAGCCACGTTTGCTGTAGCTGTAATTGGTGTGCCCGTCTACCTTTACGTATTTGGAGTTCAAACTTTCGATGTCGCTTCTTTTATTTTTTGGGTCATGGCAACTGGTCTTGCCATTACGGTCGGCTATCACCGTCTCTTGGCGCACCGCACGTTTAGGGCGCATCCCGTCGTTACTTTTTTGAGTCTTTTTTTTGGCGCAGCGGCTTTTGAAGAATCAGCCCTCCAGTGGACTTCCCAGCACCGGGACCACCACCGTTACGTGGATACGGAGCGCGATCCCTATAACATCAAACAGGGGTTTTTCTACGCCCATATCGGTTGGATCCTTTTTCGTAACCATTCCATTAATTACGGCAATGTGAAAGACCTCCAAAAGAGTGAGCTCATTATGCATCAGCATCGTCATTACGTCCTTTGGGCGCTTACGGCTGGTGTTTTCCTACCCGCCATCGTCGGAGCTTTGAGCGGTCACTTGCTCGGCACACTTCTCATCACGGTGGTTGGAAGAGTCGTTTTTGTGCAGCACGGTACTTTTTTGATTAATTCAGTGTGTCATTATTTCGGTAAGGCAACGTACGATATCCGCATTTCAGCCAAAGATCATTGGTTGGTTGCTCTTCTGACCATGGGAGAAGGTTACCACAGTTTTCATCACCGCTTCCCGTCCGATTACCGTAATGGCTACTATTGGTATCATTGGGATCCGAGCAAGTGGTTGATTGCGCTTTTAGCGCGCCTCGGATTTGCTCAGGACTTGAAGCGTGTTTCCAAATTCCATATTCTGGCAGCGAGACTGGCTGCGGAAAAGGAAGCAGTCGAAAAGTATTTGAGTACCCACTTACACCCAACGCGAGTTGCTGCTTTGGAAATGTTCAAGGTTCGTTATGACCAATTAAAACAAGTCCTTCACGCATGGGAACTTCATGTGAAGGAGTATGCTTTGCTTTGTAAGCAACTTCCGAACCGTTCAGATGTACTCTTGAAATCTACACTTGAGCGAGTTCAGAACGCACGTCGACAATTTCTCGCCGTAAGAGGGCAGTGGAGCCGCTTGATCCGAGCTGAGCTACCCTCGCTCGCTTTTTCGATTAGCGCTTAGTTCCATTACCCGAGCCTATTTTAATCTCGCATTGATTTTCATCTTGAGCAAGGGTATACTTATTTTGTAAATGGAAATAATTTCCATTTGCGAATTAGGCGCCCTGTATGAACCCATATTTAGAAACGCTCAAGAAAAACGGATTGAAAATCACCCCTTTGAGAGAGGTGATTCTTGAAGTGTTTCAGAAAAAACGCGCTACGCTTACGGTCGAGAAGCTCTGCCAGCTGATTCGGCGGCGCATTCCTCGCGCAGGGCTTCAATCGGTTTATCGTAATTTATCTGATTTCACGAAGGCGGGTATTGTGGAGGAAATATTTATTGAGAAGCGGAAGGCTGCTTACGCGCTTTGTCATGGATTCGCTGTCCATCACCATCACGCGGTGTGCACCCGTTGCGGCCGCTCAGAAGAAATTGAGGCGTGTGAGCTGGGTTTTGTGGCACACACGTTAAGCCGAGCATTTCGGAATCTTAAGAAAAAGCTTGGGTTTCAGGTGAAACACCATGTCTTGCAGTTGGAGGGTTTTTGCCGTGCGTGCCAAAGGTAAAAGTGCGATCCCTGAATGTTTTAGGCATGTCATTCCCGAATGTTTTTATCGGGAATCCAGATCCTCGATCCTTCGACAAGCTCAGCCCTTCGACTTCGCTCAGGGTGGTGAGCTTGTCGAACCAGAGGGTGAGCGAAGTCGAGCCATTAGAACACATGCGGCTCCGCCGCAGCGCTGCTCCGCTGCATTCGGGGCGAGATCTGTAGATTCCCGCTTGAAGCACGTGCGGCTTCGCCCTTTTCGCCGACCGCGAAAAGGACTAAGCAGTCCCGAAACCGATCGGGTTTCGGGGCGGCTTCGCCGCAGTGCTGCTTCGCTGCATGCGGGAATGACACTACTATTAATTCCTTTTATTCTCATTTTTGGATTTACGGCTCGTGCCGAAACCTCCCGTTTAAAAATTGCGGCGACTATTTTTCCCATTGCTGATATTGCGAAGCAAATTGCGGGCGAAGAAGCGGAGGTTCTTACAATTTTGCCGGCGGGTGCCAACCCTCATGCCTTTGAATTGACTCCGCGTGCGGTGAAGGCGCTTGAGGGTGTGCGCGCTGTGTTTGTCGTTGGCCATGGCTTTGACGATTGGATCAAGACGATCAGTGAAAGTTTGCCCGGCGCGGCCCTATTGAATGTAGACGAAGGAATTGATTTGATCGGCGATAAGGATAAGGACCCTCATTATTGGTTGGCCCTTACGAGTGCGAAGACGATTGCAAGAACCATTGCTGAGCGGCTTGGCGAATTGGAGCCGGCGGAACATGATCGATATCAAGCAAATTTAGATGCCTATCTCGCGAAACTGGAGGAGGGCGACCAAGTCATTCGAAACATCTCTTCTCATCTGGCTTCGAGAAAAATAATGACCTACCATGACGGCTGGCGCTATTTTGCGCGCGATTATGGATTAGAAATTGTCGGGACCGTTGAATCCTCACAGGGAAACGAACCAACTCCGAAACGATTGGCGAAATTGACCCAACTGGTATCCCGGCACCGGCTGAAAGTTCTCTTCTCAGAACCGGGTGTTTCAAAGGATGTGGCATCGTCTTTGGCTCAAGACCTTAATCTCAAACTGCACGTACTTGATCCCATCGGCGGGCGAGACGGCCCAACACGGAGTTATCTTGACCTCATGGTGGTCAATGCGCGCGTCATTGGCGAGGCGATCGGGGATGAATAAAGCAATTGTTGAAGTCAAGAATCTTTCGGTCTTCTACAACGGGCAAACTGTCTTGAGTGACCTCAACTTTTCTATAAAGAAAGGTGAGATTGTCGCCATCGTTGGGCCGAACGGATCGGGCAAAACGACGCTCATCCGGGCGATTTTGGGTCTCGTTCCTTACCAGGGCCAAATTTTGGTGAATCGCGAAGCGGTTCAAGGATCGCTTGAAAAAATCGGCTACGTCCCACAGAGGTTTTCTTTTGATCGCACCATTCCGATAACGGTGGGCGAATTTTTGAAGATTGCTTTTAGAAAAGTGGCGATCAGGAGGCTCAAGCATGCTTTATTGGAAGTTGATATGAAGGAGCATGAGCATGCTCCCCTCGGAAGTCTCTCAGGGGGCCAATTTCAACGCGTTTTGATTGCCCGTTCACTTTTGAATGATCCAACGCTTCTTCTTCTGGATGAGGCGACAAGCGAGGTAGACATTGGGGGCGCGAAGAGTTTTTATGAAATTGTGGCCCATCTCAATCGCGTTCATCAAACCACCGTCATGCTTGTTTCCCATGAGATCAACATGGTGTATCAGTTCGCGGACCAAATTATTTGTCTTAATCGCCAGTTAATCTGTTTTGGAAAACCCAAAGAGGCTATTACCAAGGAAGTGCTCGAGAAGCTTTACGGCCAAGAAGTTCGCTTTCAGGAGCACCGACACTGACGTGAGAGAACAGAAAACAGAGTACAGAGTACGGAAAAAGCAAATTCACACAGCGTTGATTTTTCAGAAGGTTTTTTCTCTGTTCTCTGTTCTCTGTACTCTGTACTCTTCGTCCAGCGGTGTACATTATGTTTGAGTTATTCCAATATCCATTCATGCAGCGGGCCTTCGTCGCAGGAACTGTTCTTGCCGCGCTTTTGGCTTATCTCGGAGTTTTTGTGGTGCTCCGCAGAATGTCTTTTTTCAGCGATGGGATTGCGCATGCCTCGCTTGCCGGCGTTGCCGCGGGAGTTCTTTTAAGCTTGAATCCGCTCGTCACCGCCTTGATCGCGAGTGTCATTTTTGCAGTCGTCATTTTTTTGCTTGAAAGGAAATCGAATCTATCAGCGGATACAACCATCGGGCTTATTTTCACTTCGGGAATGGCGCTCGGAGTGCTTCTCATGAGTTTTAAGAGCGGTTATCAGCCTGAACTCATTGGTTTTCTTTTCGGCAACATCCTCACGATTAAGCCCTCCGATCTCATCGTTATCGTCTGTGTTGGCCTTTTTGTCGGCGGTTTTTTGATTGCCCAGCAAAGGGAAATAACGCTTCTTGCTTTGGATCGTGAAATGGCCTACCTTTCCGGAGCGAACCCGGATATTCTACAGTTGGCCATTTATGTGGCGCTCGCCGTATCTGTGGTGCTCGGAATTAAGATTCTTGGGATCATATTGGTGAGCGCGCTTTTAATCATTCCCGTATCGATATCGAAACTGATCAGCCGCTCCTTCCAAAAATTGGTTTTTTTGAGCGTTCTCATTGCGGAATTCATTGTTCTGACGGGACTTTTTGTTTCCTATTGGTTTGATCTTCCGACAGGAGCCATTATTGTCCTTACAGGGGCGGTTCTTTTTTTTGTTGTTTTTGTCTTGAAGGGGATGCTGAGGGCGTGAGCGATCTATTGTTTTTAATTCGCTTCGGGTTTTGCCAAATGTGCCGAAAACTTACGTATGGCTATATCTGATCAAGAAATTCGAAAAAAGCAAACGACGCTGGAGGTTGCCGAAGAGGCACGTGAAAAGGAATGGAGGTTTCCCAGCTTTGTGGGCGATCTATTTCTTGGCCGCCTCCGCTGGGATTTGGCTTTTCCTTATCCGGAACAGAGCGCAGCGGACCGGAAGGTCGGGGATGAGCTTTGTGCGAAAGTGGCTCGATTCCTTAAGGAAAATTTGGATCCCGACGAAGTAGACCGCACGGGCGAACTTCCTCAAAAGGTGATCGATGGCTTAGCAAAGCTCGGTCTCTTTGGCATGAAGATTCCAGCTGACTACGGCGGCCTTCACCTGTCACAAGTCAATTACAACCGCGTATTACATCTCGTCGCCAGTTATTGTGGTTCCACCGCAGTTTTGCTTTCGGCCCATCAATCGATTGGTGTTCCGCAGCCGCTCATCCTTTTCGGAACCGAAGAGCAAAAGAGAAAGTATCTTCCTAGATTTGCGAGAGGTGAGATATCGGCCTTCGCGCTGACAGAACCTGATGTCGGAAGCGATCCTGCGAATATGACGACGACGGCAGCTCCGACTGAAGATGGAAACCATTACCTGTTAAGCGGTGAGAAACTGTGGTGTACCAATGGTCCGATTGCTGGCGTGATTGTGGTCATGGCTCAGACGCCACCCAAAATTGCGAAAGGTCGGGAGAAAAAACAGATCACCGCTTTCATTGTGGAAACGACTTGGCCGGGCGTGGAAGTGGTTCACCGCTGCCGCTTCATGGGACTCAATGGAATACAAAATGGCCTCTTGCGGTTTCAAAATGTGAAGGTACCGAAAGAAAACATTCTCCTGGGTTTGGGCCAGGGATTGAAGCTCGCGCTCATCACACTCAATACAGGCCGTCTCGCGATGCCCGCGGCGGTTACTGCCGGAGCCAAATGGTGTCTGGCGGTAACGAGAAAATGGGCCAACGAACGAGTTCAATGGGGCGCGCCCGTGGGCCATCATGAAGCCATCGCGGCGAAGATTGCGCAAATGACCTCAACGACCTATGCCATGGAAAGCGTGACGTGGCTCGCAGCGGCTTTTGCGGACCGAAAAGATGTGGACATACGTCTTGAAGCGGCCATGGCGAAACTATTCTGCACCGAAGCAAGTTGGCGCATCATTGACGCTACGGTTCAGATTCGAGGAGGCCGAGGTTATGAAACCGCAGGTTCCTTAGAAGCGCGTGGAGAAAAAGGAATTCCGGCGGAGCGCTTCATGCGCGATTCGCGGATTAATACGATCATCGAAGGGACCAGCCAAATTATGCGCCTTTTTATTGCGCGCGAAGCGCTGGATCCTCATGCGAGACGGATTCTTCCACTCTTGAGTCCTGAAACAAGTCTCACTTCCAAATGGAAGCTCGCTTTTGGCCTGGTTCTTTTTTATGCTGCTTGGTATCCGAAACAATGGTTTTTCTGGTCCGATCGAAAGATGGCCGGGCCATTTCCATCGAAACTCAAGCGTCATGTTATTTTTATAAATAAGATGAGCCGCCGCCTCGCTCGCGACTTGTTTCACGCTATGATGATTCATCAGCGCGGTCTCGAAAAAAAACAGCGTCTCCTCGGCCGAATCGTGAATATCGGGACCGATCTTTTTGCGATGGTGGCCAGTTGTTCGCGGGCTTGTCTTTTGGTCTCCAAGAATCCCTCCGATGAAACACCGATTGATTTGGCTGATCTTTTTTGTCGCGATGCGCAAAGAAGGGTGAACGGCCACTTTCACACGCTGTTCCGAAACCATGATGCTTATGCCTACCGAATTGCCCGCAAAGCATTGGAAGGAAGATACAACTGGCTTGAGCAAGGGATTATCCCACCCACCTGAATGATCCGCTGAAGGCGGATATTCAGTCCTTCGGACTGAAATTCAGGTGGTGGGATCATCCCACCATAAAATTTTCAGCGGTTACAAGAGGTTACTCAAGGTTACGTGAGGTTACAAAAGGTTGCGCAACTTCACGTAACATTTTGTAACGTTTCGTAACCTTATGTAACTTTTCTTTCCAATTGATTTTCTAACAGGCTCGTTTTAAACTCGATTCCTTATGGAACTCACTCCTATTGCTTTGATTGGCATTTTTTTAAGCGGGCTTGCACTTAATCTTACTCCCTGTGTGTACCCCATGCTTTCCGTCACGGTAGCGTTGTTCGGTGGCCGCGGCGAGAAGCCTCTGTCAACCGCATTTCGGAGGGCGCTGCTTTATGTTGCAGGAATAGCCCTCATGTACAGCGTGCTCGGCCTTTTTGCGGCGCTTACAGGAGGGTTGTTTGGAGCGGTGCTTCAAAACCGGTGGGTGCTTTTGGGCGTCGCCTTTTTAATGTTTGCTTTAGCGCTGAGCATGTTCGGTTTGTATGAATTTCAAGTTCCCTCTTTTCTTTTAAATTGGATGGGTGGAAAAAGGAAATCAGGAAACATTGGGATTTTTCTCTCAGGCGCATGTGTCGGAGTGTTCGCAGCTCCTTGCATTGGACCGCCAATCGTGGCACTTCTTACACTTGTCGGACGGTCAACAAATCCGTGGCTTGGGTTTTTGGTTTTCTTTGTGCTTGCGTTGGGACTGGGCCTTCCTTACCTTGTTTTGGGAACCTTCTCGGGCTTGCTGTCTAAACTTCCGAAGTCGGGCGCTTGGCTCCTTTGGACCAAAAAAGTTTTTGGAATCGTGCTCTTAGGGCTTTCATTTTTTTATCTGGCTCTCTCTCTTTATGCGGATTTATTAGCGCTCGTTATTCCCATAACGCTCGTAGGCGGAGGTATTTATCTTGGCTTCCTTGACCGCACGGGAAACGAAGCGTTTTTCTTTCGAAAGATAAAGCAGTTATTAGGAGGTTTCGCTGTTATTGCGGCTTTGCTTCTTGTTGGGGGAACGCCAAGGAAAGGCGTCGTTTGGGAGCCATACACCCCTGAAAAAATTACCTCAGCCAAGCAATCAGGAAAACCAGTCATCATTGATTTTTTTGCTGATTGGTGCCTTCCCTGTCATGAATTGGAGCGGTACACCTATACGAATGAAGGAGTTATTCGAGCACTCGAGTCGTTTACGCGGCTCAAAGTGGACGCTACGGATCCAACCACCCCAGAAGCTTTGGAACCCATCGAGCGTTTTGAAGTGCTAGGTGTTCCGACCGTTTTATTTCTGGATCCAAAGGGAGGCGAAGTTCCAGGCTCGCGCATTACAGGATATGTTCCACCCAAGAAGTTTTTAAGGAACTTGGAGATCGTTCAAGGTACTTTTAAAAATGAGAAGAATGCGGCACAATAGAGTCGGTCGCGAGTCATGATCCCACCACCTGCTTTCCTCGATGCTTTGCATCGAGAACTCGTAGAAGTTCAAGAGCGCGCTGATTGGGACTTGATGCGCGCTCTTAAAGGGAGGTGATGGGATGATCCATCCAGACGAAATTCGAGCGTTAATTAGGCAAGCGATCCCAGATGCTCATGCCAAAGTTGAGGATACAACTGGTACGGGCGATCATTTCGAAATTTATGTGGTTTCGCGGGCATTTGAAGGGAAGATGTTGATCGAACAACATAGGCTCGTTCAGCAGTCGCTTCAAGCTGCTTTTGCGGATGGCCGAATTCATGCGGTTCAAATTAAAACCGAAACGCCGAGCGAATGGGCCAAGAA
>JACQQP010000156.1 GCA_016206945.1 Candidatus Omnitrophota bacterium
CTACTTGACCGATTAAGGTCTGGCGGATGTGGCTGTCGAGCGTGACGCCGTCGGCCTTGTAGGTCCAGATCTCAAAGTCATCGTCTCCGTGCTCTTTCTGCTCAGCAATACTTTCGATTATGGCGGGATTGGGCTCGGTACCGTCAGGATTTACCTGGAATGTGCTAATGCGAAACGTTTTATTTCCAATGTTTTCCTGAATGACATGGCTCAAAAGCTTGCCCCGGGCATTATTCACCACTTCATACGTTTTAATATCAAACTTGCCTGGAGCGAGAGTTGTTTGGACAGTGATCTTTATTGCTGGACCAGTTGGACTTGTAACATCATATTCCGTAATCTCAAAGGCGCCGCTGCCTTTGTCTTCTTGAATGATATGGCTGGTCAAGTCGCCTTTACTGTAGGTGTCTGAGGCAGCATCATAGTCAATCGCATAAATTTTAATGTCAAACTTATTGGTGGCAAGCTGCTTCTGTTCCCGAACGCTCAACCACCTTCCAGTGTCCGTGCCCTCAGACAAAACCTCTAAGGTGGTAATTTCGTACGTTTGATTCCCTTTATTTTCCTGAATGGTGTGCTTGAGAAGTTTACCCTGCAGACTCACTTTGGTTGGATCAATGGCATAGGTTCTGATCTCGTATTTACCTGCTATCGGATTACCTTGCGCGTCCTTCATTTGCGTGACGCTTCTGACGGTTCCAGAAAGCGGCGTATTATTGGTAAGCCTCGCAAGCTTAATTTCAAGCGTTCCCTGATCATTCCCGGCAAGACCTCGATCGGTCACGACATTAATTCTTCTGATTTTGCTCAGATCAATGCCTTGGGCGACAATCGCGGGATCATTCAAATCAATGGTGTAGTATTGAAATTCACTATTATTAATGCCGCTTAGGTTGATGATGGCTGATCTGCCGGAGGTGTCTTGGATTTCAATCCGTGCCCCGGCGGCAGTTCCCTTAAGGCCAAGGGTGATGGTTTGCCGTCTTGAATAATTTTTTCCAGTTGCAGAATATTCCCATGTGACTCCGGCACCCCAGCTTGGAACACTGAGACCGCTATAGGAAAGCGTCATGCCGAGATCGGTTTGGTTAGAAATTGTGCCGGAGGCCCCATTTGCGGAATCAGAAATCGCACTCGTCGTGGAACCCAAAGCGAGCCGCGTGACATCTCCTTCACTTTTTGTAGTGTCAGGTGAACTTGGATCCTTTCCATAACCGGTTGCTGAAGGCATGACCACATCGAAATAACCTTGGCCCGTAGGAGTCATTTGAGAATCGCGAACGAAATTAATCGATTCAATCTGGCTCAAGTCGATGGTCAATTGAGTCAGGTCAACCTTATAGGCCTTCTCAATCGTTCCAACTCCAGCGATAGTTAAAACGTCAGGTGTTCCTCCTCCAACTGGAATGAATTCAAGTTTCACATCGCTATTATCCTCAGAAGAGGACAACCTAAATACAAGTTCTGTAAGAGAAGACAGATTGATCGGTGTGTTATTGGAATTATGAATAGTGACTCCCGCCCACTCATTCCCCTCATCCAGTCCTGAGTAGCTAACGCGAAGCCGTGCCGTAGACAAAATATCCACTTCAAAATTCGGTGAATACACAGGCTCTGCTCCGATTTTACCGGCCGTATCTACAGAAACAATGGTAGGAGATACATATAGAGTAGGCGTGCTGACGCGCGGATCTGTGGTCACATGACCCTCACGGAAAGATTGCAATGCACTCGCCGCCAGATCTGGTGATTTCTCAAGTTCTATTCTTAATGCATCCACAGAAGCGATCAATTGGTTGATTGCATCGCGAACGGTTTTTTCATCAGCGGCGATTTTGGTGCTTTCCAACCAACTCATTAAACCATCATAACCAATATTTTCAGATGTTTCTTGATCTGGCCCGTAAAGGTAGGCGCCCTTTATCGTAAAGACAGCTTCTTCAGTTTCCGCGTGTTCTTGATCTAGCGGGCTCTCGCCGCTGTAATAATGTTCCACGTGCGAATGGGCGACGCGGGCGCCGATCGATTGTAAGAATTCAATGGTTTTCGCGACCGCGTCTGCTACACGGATATCATCTTTGCTACCGCTTGAATAAATCAGATGCTTTACCTCGCCCTCAGAACGAAAGGCAATAATTAAAACTTCAGGATAATTTCCATCGACCAAAGTCTTTAAATCTTCCTCTTTTAAATCGCTGACGACAAAAGCAACGGGGATGTGGTCTTCTTGCGCCTGGGCAATGAGAGAAAGGTTGTATTCAAAGGACTCCCGCTCGGCCATGGCCACTTCTTGCTCAATGCCTTCCATCTCCTCCTTAAGCTCCTCCACCGAAGATTTCTCTTTGCTTTCCTCAACAGGAGAAAGCGGCCCCGTATAAAACTGTTCTACATAAGGTTGCACTTGACCCGTTTGATCCTGCGTGGATCCAGTGTAAGGCACGGTCGGATTATTAATAGTAGCTGTCTGATCTATCTGGACAGAAGACTGTGCGAAGAGCAAATTTTGTATGGAAACCTGATTCCATATAAGAAGCAATGCGACAAAGAGACGTAACCAGCGGTGGCAGGCGATCTTCATACGTCCGGGTCTCCTTTCGAAACAAAGGC
>JACQQP010000157.1 GCA_016206945.1 Candidatus Omnitrophota bacterium
GTATTGACCTTAATCCTCCCCCCGCCAAAGCGGGGGGAGGAGAGGAGAGGGGTCTTTACTACCAGCTTTCAGTCTATGATGCAAAAGGCAATCAAGATCGGACAAGTGTGGGAGAGATCAGTCTTATTTGAAGGCGAATGTGATTGTCGCTTAAACTTCATCCAGCGCGACAAGCGCTTTAGCAACTCCGCGCGTTACACTTTGCATGAAATCTAAATCAAGGGTGTCAATGGTATCGCTTGGACCATGATAATGTGGATTTCGATAGAAGGAAGTATCCGTGATGAGAAGAGCGGGATAACCTTGATCCCAAAAGGGCGAGTGATCGCTCCAACGGGTTGCATAAAGGAAAATGCCATTAAACGGTATGATAAGGGATTCAACAGGAAGGCCTTCCGTTTCTTTCATTTTTGCTTTGAACCTATTTAAAAATTTCCATGAGCGGACATTTCCAACAATTGCGATAAAATTGCCGACGTCGGGATAAAAAAGTCCAAAACCAGCCGGCATTTTTTGGCTTTTTGGTTGATCGCTTGTAAATCCTACCATTTCAAGGGAAATCATTCCGCGGACTTGGACATTTCGAGCTCTCAGCTTTTTCGCGTACGCGTCGGAGCCAATCATATTCCACTCTTCCATGTGGAACCCGATAAATTCCACGGTATGATTCCATTTTCGATCGGCTAGCATTCTCGCCAGTTCCAGCATGACCGCCACACCGCTGGCATTATCATCAGCACCGGGAGATCCGGGGACCGTATCAAAATGAGCGCCAACAATGATTCGTTCCTCCGATACCCCACCTTTCTTCCGTCCGATGATGTTTTCAAAGCGTCCCCCTTCGAACGAAAAGAGATCGAGTTCTATTTCATATCCAAGTCCCGCCAGTGTTTCTTTCACATAAAGGAATACCTCTTCCAGATGCTGATCGCTTAAGCCCGCGGTGCGCTCCCCAACTATTTTTTCGAGATGCCTTTTGAGAAGTTCTTTGTTGATTTCTTCCATCTGAGCCGATCCTTGAATGGGCAAGACGATGATTGTTAGTAAAAACGTCATTGCGAGTCCGCCGAAGGCGGACGCGGCAATCTCTATGCTTTTGGATTGCTTCGGCCTCATGGAGAACATTGCCTCGCAATGACGGTGCTTTCCAAACATTTTATATCAATTTCTGTTATCGGAGAAACAAATTAGAATCGCACCCGCGGAACAGAATGTTATAATGAGCGCATGATTCAAGCGCATTTTTTAAAAACGATTCGAAAATTCCGAATGATTGAAAAAGGCGATTCCCTTTTAGTGGCTGTTTCAGGTGGATGTGATTCGACAACTCTTCTTCACCTACTCTTGGAACTTAAGGCGAGTTGGAAACTGAAACTAGCCATTCTGCATGTGAATCACAAATTAAGAGGGAAGGCTTCGGTGCGAGACGAACAATTTGTTCGAGCGCTTGCGCGTCGAGTGAGGATCCCGATTTTTGTTGCTCGTGTGGAAGTAAAACAGAAGGCGAAGGAGGAGAAAATTTCCCTTGAAGAAGCGGCACGCGAAGCGCGGTATCGTTTTTTTGAGGAAATGGCTCAGGCGAAGCGCGCCAATAAAATTGTTTTGGCCCACACGCAAGATGATCAAGCTGAAACGGTTTTGATGCGGATCATTACGGGGACAGGTCTTCAAGGGCTTCAAGCCATTCGTCCGAAACGAAAATTAAATGAGGGGTCGGGTAGTTTTCGACCCCTCACCCTAGCCAGCTTCATTAAACTTTGTGATTGGAAGATTCATGAAGCTGGCATAGGGTTACCAATCGGTAATCCCACGCGCACCGTAAAGGTGCGCTGGGATGAGGCATCGGGAACACCTTATAAAAACTCCCCGATGCCTCAATTAAATGGAGCATACGTGGTCCGTCCGCTCATTGAAGTTCCGCGTGCTGAAATTCGCGAATTTGCAAGGGCAAATCGCATTCGTTTCCGAGAAGACGCAATGAATCGCTCGCTTCAATTTTTGAGAAATCGAATTCGTTTAAAACTTCTGCCCTTTTTGGAGCGATCCTTCAATCCACAGGTGAAGAAGGCGTTGGCGAGACTTCCTCATTTATTGGATGTGGATCTTGCTTTTCTGGAGGAAACTGCCGAGCTGGTTTACAAGCGCCTGGCCCATCGTGAGCACGCTCGAGAAATTTCATTTCCAAAACAATCGTTTCTACAATTGAAACCGTCCATTCAATATCGTTTGATGAATTGCGCCGTTCGTGCCTTGGCTCAAGCAGAACTTGATTTTGAACACTGGAATATGTTTCTTGGCGCTCTGACTATAGGGCGCCGATTTCAACTTCAGTTTCCTAAAAATCTCCTAGTCTCTGTTTCGCGGGATGCGATTTGCATTCGGCGTAGGAAACGACCGTCAGCATTTTTTTCTTATGCACTCTCTTTAGGGGAATCTGTTTATATTCCTGAAATTGACGCCACAGTTTCTTGCGAGTTGCTTAATGGAAAAGTCAAGGTCGTCCGGAAGAGGGATCCGAGTTTTGACGTCTTTGACGGTCGAGAGCTTTCGTTTCCGCTCACAGTTCGCAGCCGAAAACCTGGAGACCGGTTTCAACCATTGGGGCAAGCCAGACCCTTTAAACTGAAAGAATTTTTGATCAATCGCCACATTCCTCAAGAGGAAAAAGATCGCCTTCCGATTGTCCTTTCTGGAAGTGATATTGTTTGGGTGGGTGGCGTTGCAATGGGAGATGCCTTTAAAGTCAACCCCAAAACAAGACAGTTTGTCCGCCTTGCGCTTGCTTCTGGGAATCAAATATAACCTTAGGTCCTACAAAAGGTTACAAATCACTTGCCCCTGTTTCTCTTTATTGTTACAATGATCCCATCACATGTTTTCCAAGAGCGCGCTTCAGTAAGTGTATAATGTACTGTGCAGCGCGCTCTTGCATCCCTTGGGATGACGCTGCCTTACAGCGTTAAAACAGGTGATGGGATGAAAAGCTATGGAAAATATAGAATCAAGTTCAAACAAGTCAAATTTTAAGGAGAACGCCCAAGGTCAAAGGGCTCCGTTTGGAAAGCGCCCAAGCCTGTCTCCCAAAGGTCCGGATTCAGAGCGCCGCAGACTGATTGCATTTTTGGTGATTCCTCTGATCTTCTTTGTCCTGCTTCAGATCTTTGTACTTCCCAGAATGGAAATGAGGCAGCTTTCCTACAGCACTTTTTATGAGATGGTTTCCAATAATCCTGCCACAGGCGATATTGAGTCGGCGGAGTTGGTTGAGAATATGGTTCGAGGGAAACTAAAGGATGGTTCTTATTTTCAAGTGAACACGCCTGGAAACGACCCTGAACTAATCCCCATTCTCCGGCGGAATGTGACTAATTTTAATGTCAATCCGCCGCAGGTGTTCTGGCGTAATCTTCTTTATTCAGTTCTTCCGGTTTTGCTTTTGATTGGTTTCTTTTGGTTCTTTGTTTATCGCGGCGTTCAGCAAGGCGGCGGCAAGATTTTTTCATTTGGAAAGTCACGCGCTCGATTGGCAGGAGGTCAGGAGCAGATCACGTTTAAAGACGTTGCCGGTGTCGATGAAGCGAAGGAGGAACTTCAGGAAATTATCGAGTTCTTAAAAGATCCTCAGAAATTTACGAAACTCGGTGGAAAAATTCCGAAGGGTGTTTTACTGCTGGGTCCGCCAGGAACGGGCAAAACGCTTTTGGCCAAAGCCGTAGCAGGCGAAGCAAATGTTCCTTTTTATACGATCAGTGGTTCTGATTTTGTTGAAATGTTTGTCGGAGTTGGTGCCGCGCGTGTTCGGGACCTTTTTGAACAGGGCAAGCGCGCCGCAAAGTCGAGCGGTCGTGGAGCCATCATCTTCATCGACGAAATTGATGCTGTTGGACGCCAGCGTTTTGCGGGAATTGGCGGCGGTCATGACGAGCGCGAACAAACCTTAAATGCACTTCTGGTTGAGATGGATGGTTTTGACAGTCATTCAGGCATCATTTTGATTGGGGCAACGAACCGGCCTGATGTTTTGGATCCCGCGCTCCTTCGTCCCGGCCGTTTCGATCGGCAAATTGTGGTGGACCGTCCTGACATTAAAGGCCGCGAGGCCATATTGCAAATTCACACGCGGAACATCAAGTTGGCAAAGGATGCAGATTTACTGAAACTCGCGCGTCAGACGCCCGGTTTCTCGGGGGCGGATCTTGCGAACCTGGCGAATGAAGCCGCGCTTCTTGCAGCGCGTTATGGGAAGACTGAAGTGGGTCAGTCGGAACTCGAAAGTTCTATCGAACGTGTGATGGCGGGTCCTGAACGCAAGTCGCGAATTATTTCAAAGGATGAGAAAGAAATCGTAGCGGTTCATGAATCGGGCCACGCGCTTTTGACTCTTTTGGTGATGGGTTCTACGGACCAGCTTCATAAAGTTTCCATCATTCCGCGCGGACATGCTGCTTTAGGTTATACACTTCACCTTCCGCTTGAAGATCGATACCTCGTTCGCGAAAAAGAGCTTTTAGATAAGATTACGGTACTTCTGGGCGGGCGGGTGGCTGAGGAACTCGTTTTTAAACAGATTACGACGGGCGCACATAATGATCTTGAAGTGGCTACCAATTATGCTCAACGAATGGTCTGCGAATACGGAATGAGCAAGCGTTTGGGCCATCTGACGTTCGGACGGAAAGATCGAGAAGTATTTTTGGGCCGAGATCTGCTGCGCGAGAAAGATTACTCGGAGAGCACAGCCGTTGCGATCGATGAAGAAGTGCGTCGCATTGTTGATGAGTGTTATCAACGTGCTCGAATGACGCTTGAAAAAAATTTAGACAAACTTAAGAACCTTTCGAACCGCCTTTTGGAAAAAGAGGTGCTTGAAAGCGAAGAAGTAAAGCAAATCGTTGGCCTGAACAATATCCCTGCGACGAAGGAAATTAAAAAGCCGACCGACGTTAATCCAGCTAAGCCTGCCTCCCCAGCTGGCGGGCCTGCTTCGCCGGCAGGCCCCGTAGAATCGCGCAGCGATTTATACGGAGCAGGCGGGCGATCTCAAGAAAAAGCATAGTCAAAGTCCAGATCCTTTCTCCTATGGGATCATAGGTTGACCATCCAAATGTTTTGGAAAGTACGAAACATTACGCTTACCTTTGAACGTCCGCTCATCATGGGGATTTTGAATTTGACCCCGGATTCTTTTTATGACGGTGGCCGATTTTTGAGTCCCGAGCGGGCGTGCGCCCAAGCAATTCAACTCGTTCAAGAAGGAGCGGACATCCTCGATTTGGGGGCTGAGTCGACGCGGCCGGGAGCCCTACCTGTATCTGAAGCTGAGGAGTTTGATCGATTGCTTCCCGTTCTTCATGCGATTAAGGAGCAAATTAAAATTCCGATTTCGATTGACACAACGAAATCGAAAGTAGCAAGGCGCGCTCTCGAGGAGGGTGCTCATATCATTAATGATGTAAGCGGTCTTCGCGAAGATCCAGTGTTAGCTCAAGTGGCCGAGGAATTTCACGCCGGCCTTGTCCTGATGCACAGGCGCGGCACTCCTGAGACGATGCAACTGATGACTGATTATGGCGATTTGATTGGGGAGGTCATGCAAGAATTGAGTCAAAGCGTGGAAGTAGCCGAATCGCATGGAGTTTCGGGCGATCAAATGGTGATCGATCCGGGAATTGGGTTTTCTAAGACAGCAGAGCAAAATTTGGAGCTGATCGAACGCTTAGGTGAATTCAAACGCTTAGGCCGTCCTATTTTGGTTGGGCCTTCTCGGAAATCTTTTATTGGAGCCATAACTAAGCAAGCGCCCGATAAACGCTTGATTGGAACAGTAGCAGCCTCTGTTTTAGCGGTGGAACGCGGTGCCAATCTTTTGCGCGTCCACGACGCGTGGGCAGTTAAAGAAGCGGTGGCAGTAGCGAGTGCGATTTTGAATTCCGGGAAGCAGGTGGTAGGATGAGTGGTCACTCCAAATGGGCTAGTATTAAGCATAAGAAGGCCTTGGTAGATGCGAAGCGGGGGAAAATTTTTACCAAGTTGATTCGAGAAATTACCGTTGCTGCTAAGTCGGGCGGCGGCGATCCCGCCGCGAATCCCAGGCTTCGTCTTGCCATTTCTACCGCTAAAAGCGCGAATATGCCCGCCGATAATATTGAACGAGCGGTCAAGAAAGGTACAGGCGCACTGGAAGGCGTTTCTTATGAGGAAGTGATTTATGAGGGATACGGGCCGGAGGGCGTGGCGATTTATGTCCAATGTCTCAGCGATAACAAGAACCGTACGGCCTCAGAGATTCGGAATATTTTTGCAAAAAAGTCAGGGAATATGGCGGGAGCAGGAT
Source organism: Candidatus Omnitrophota bacterium (assembly GCA_016206945.1). GTDB lineage: Bacteria > Omnitrophota > Omnitrophia > Omnitrophales > Danuiimicrobiaceae > 01-FULL-45-10b. The sequence goes on from JACQQP010000157.1 coordinate 6,335, forward strand.
CTGTGTCTTGGCTTTTTGAAAAGAAGGGCTTGATCGTGGTCGACCAGAATCAAGTTGGCGAAGATCACTTGATGGAGCTAGTCTTGAACGCGGGAGCCGAGGATTTATCGAAAGCAGGAGATAAGTTTGAGATTATAACGAACCCATCCGATTTTGAAGCGGTTAAAAAAGCGCTCGATGACGCTCGCATTGCTTATGAATCCGCCGATCTTCAGATGATCCCGAAAAATCTAGTTCCCGTAAGCGTTTCTAACGCAAGGCAGGTGCTTACCTTAATTGAGGCGCTTGAGGATCATGATGATGTCCAGCATGTGTATGCGAATTGTGATATTCCCGATGAAGTGATGAAAGAAGTCGCGTAACAAGCTGCAAGCCACAAGTTGCAGGCTGCAAGTTACAATTTAGGTAGGAGCATATTTCCTGGGAAGCTTGCGGCTTGAAACCTGTAGCGTGAAGCAGGAGGTGTGAATGCGGATTGCTGGCGTAGATCCAGGAACGATTGAGACAGGCGTGGGGATTCTGGAGGATTTGGGAAAAGGGCCTGTTTTGATTTTTGCCCGTACCATTCACGCAGGCCGCACGAAGGAAATTGCTTTGCGCCTCGAGATCATTTTTAATGAGTTAAGAGTCGTCTTTCAGGAATGGAAACCCGACGTCCTTGCTTTAGAAAATGTTTTCTATCAAAAGGATTTCAAGGCAGCAGTCAAAGTAGGTGAAGCTCGCGCTGCCGCCATGCTCGCGGCCACAGCAAGCGGAATTCCTGTCATGGAATATCCTCCCGCGCGCGTCAAGCAATCCATTTGTGGGAATGGGCGCGCGACCAAGGAGCAAGTCCAGTACATGGTCAGGCAGGTTTTGCGGTTTAAAGGGCCTTTGAGTGATGATTCGGCTGACGCCGTAGCCGTTGCGTTATGCCATTTTCATTCTCAGAAGTTCATCCGCCTCAAAGAGGAATTAACCCATGTATAGTTTTTTGACCGGTGTTCTGGCGGCAAAAAATCCAACTTCAGTGACCATAGATGTTAACGGGATTGGTTTTGAAGTCATCGTTCCACTTTCTACTTCGCACAAATTGCCCGCTGTAGGCCAAAAGGTGAAGCTTTTAACCCATCATATTGTTCGTGAGGATCACGAATTTTTGTGCGGCTTCGGGACGGAGGAAGAGCGATCCCTTTTTAAACTTTTAATGAGCGTAGCAGGGATTGGCCCTAAGATGGCGGTCACCATTCTTTCGGGATTGGGTATTGGAGATTTAAAACGAGCGATTGTCGAGGGTTCCATTCCCATGTTGACTGCGATATCTGGGATTGGGCGTAAGACTGCTGAGCGCCTCATCGTTGAACTGCGTGAGAAGCTGGTGGTTGAAACTCGTAGTGGGGAAAAAGTGGGTGCTGTTTCTTCACAGAATGAAGCGCTCATCGAGGATTCCGTTCGAGCTTTGGTTTCATTAGGGTATACAAAGCAAAGTGCGAAAGCAGCCATTCAAAAAGTCCTTCAAAGTTCAAGTTCCAGTCGTTTGGATACCGAATCTTTGATTCGTGAATCGCTCAAGCAAATTCAATATGTTTAGGTAATCCATGGAATCAGATCGAATCGTGACACAGGTTCTTCGGGAGGAAGATCTGGAGTTTGACGTATCACTCAGGCCAACGCAGTTTCATGAGTTCATAGGCCAGGATAAGATCAAGGAAAACCTCGCGGTTTACATTGAAGCAGCTAAGAAACGCAAAGAACCGCTCGATCACGTTCTCCTCTTTGGTCCTCCCGGACTTGGGAAAACCACCCTAGCGCACTTGATTGCAAGAGAAATGAATGCGAATATCCGCATTACTTCGGGGCCTGTTTTGGAGCGGGCAGGGGATCTTGCGGGGATTTTGACGAATTTGCAGGAAGGCGACGTTCTTTTCATTGACGAGATTCATCGGCTTTCCCATGTGGTTGAAGAATACCTTTACCCAGCGATGGAAGAGTTTATTTTGGATATCATGTTGGATAAAGGTCCAAATGCGAGGTCGGTTCGAATCAATCTTCCTCGTTTTACTTTGATTGGAGCCACGACGAGAAGCGGATTGCTTACGTCACCTCTCCGCTCCCGTTTTGGGATTGTGGAGCGTCTCAATTATTATTCGGATGAGGAACTTGCGAAAATTGTTGTGCGTTCAGCGCGTCTCTTGAATGTCGAAGTTGATTCAATGGGTGCCCGGGAAATTGCGCGACGTTCGCGGGGAACGCCGCGAATTGCAAATCGGCTCTTAAAGCGCGTTCGGGATTTCGCTCAAGTAAAAGCCGATGGCAGAGTAACAAGCCTCGTCGCGGATCAAGCACTTAAAATGCTTGAGGTCGATGAAGCAGGTCTTGATCAAATGGACAAGCGGATTATTAAGTATCTCTTGCACGAATGTGATGGAGGGCCCGTTGGCCTGAATACGCTTTCGGTTGCCATTGGCGAGGAAGGCGAGACGCTTGAAGAAATTTACGAGCCCTATTTGATCCAAAAGGGATTTTTGAAACGAACTCCTTCAGGGCGCGTGCTTACAAAACTTGCTTATCACCATTTTGGGGTAGAACCTACGAAGCATCAAAAGGAGCTTTGGTCATGATGCCTTCGCTCGGGAAAATGCTGGTGATCTTTGGAGTCGTCCTTATTATGACAGGATTTCTTTTTCAATTTTTTGGGAGGATTCCGGGATTTGGGCGCCTTCCAGGTGACTTCTATGTGAAGCGTGGTTCTTTTTCCTTTTATTTTCCCCTCACCACCTCTCTTCTCGTAAGCCTCCTTCTTTCATTGATCCTCTCATTTTTTTGGAAAAGGTGAGGTCATGCCGTCCATTATTTTGTGGAAATCAATACTTGAGATCGCGTTTATCTGGATTCTCATTTATTTTCTGATTCGTTTTCTCCAAGGCACGCGCGCCGTTCAGGTGTTGATGGGTCTTATTCTTTTGATGATTGTTTTCAACGTCGCGAAAATTTTGGAGCTCAGCACGATCAACTGGGTTCTTACGAAGCTCTTCGCCGTCGGAGTTTTGGCGTTCCTCATTCTGTTCCAGCCCGAACTGCGACGAGGTCTTGCAAGAATAGGACAAAACACGATTTTTAACCCTTTTCTTAAGAAGGGCGGAACCGTTGATGAACTTGTCGAGGCCTGTCAGCGGATGTCTAAGATGAAACGAGGCGCTCTGATCGCCATTGAGCGCGAAGCGGGTCTTCGAAATTATATCGAAAGCGGTATTCCGATTGATGCCAAGGTAAGTTCCGAACTTTTAATGACGATTTTTGCGAATAACACGCCTACCCATGATGGAGCGATCGTCATAGAGGGAGATCGGATTTCTTCAGCCGGATCTTTGTTTCCGCTGAGCCAGAATCCAGAGCTACCGAGGGCTTTGGGAACGCGCCACCGCGCGGCGATTGGCCTTACGGAAGAAACGGACGCTGTTTGTGTCGTGGTCTCAGAAGAAACGGGAGCCATTTCGGTTTCTGTTTATGGAAAGTTGACCCGAGATTTGGATGAGGAAGGGCTCAGGCGGGTACTCAAAAGTCTTTTTCGTCCTGAAGAACGCGGAAAAGTGTTCTTAGACTATGTTCTTGAGCGCTTCCGTTTCACAAGCTTCGGAAAGCGCGGAGGAGAGACAAAAAGCTAATGCGCTTTCGTTTAGGATGGCTTACGGAAAATTGGGGTCTCAAACTCATTTCGCTTTTACTCGCTATCGGTTTTTGGTTTTATGTAGTGGGTGAAGAAAGCATCGAGATTACGAAGACGGTTTCTCTCGAAATTCTTCCCCCAAGCGAGAAATTAAGCGTCGTCAAGAGTTCCACCTCTTATTTGGAAGTGACCTTTCAGTCTCCGCGCCATTTATTTTCAGCTCTTTCTTCAGGTACCATTATTGCTCGTCACAAGATTTCAGGAGTTCAAAAAGCAGGTGATTATTCCTTTAACGTGGGGATCAACGATTTTTTACTTCCGGCGCCAGAGATTCGAATCGTGAAGATTTTCCCCTCCTTTGTGACCGTTACTTTGGACGAGGTCATTGTTAAAAAATTGCCCGTCCAAGTTGAATTCATCGGTGAACCTGCCTATGGTTATCGTGTGGATGAAGAGGGAATTGAACTTGATCCCAACACCGTCTTGGTCGAAGGTCCTAGGGCCATTCTTGAAAAGATGGATGCGATTAAAACGGAGCCCGTTCAACTCGTCGGCCGCGTTCGTTCCTTTCGGAGAACCGTACGAATTCGACAAGAGCCAGAGATACACGTTTTAGGGGATGGCATTACAGAAGTTCAGATTCCCGTCAAAGCCGAATTTGCCGAGCGTGAACTTCCTGAAGTTCGCGTTCAACCGCTCGGAACGCCGGCGGCCGATTATTATGTGCGGCTCGAAACCCAAGAAGTGCCCGTTGTTCTTAAGGGACCGCGTGCCGTCTTAGACAAACTGACGCCGGCTGATATTATGGCTTATGTTGAAGTGGAAGGTTTGAAAGAAGGCACTCATGAAGTCCCTGTACAATTGATCTTACCGCCAGATTTGATCCTCAAAGATAAACCTCCGGTTGTTTTGGTGGAGGTTAGAAGATTGAAGTTTTAATCTCAAGCCAAACTATCTTTTCACATGCCGCGGCGCCGGTCAGTTAAATTGGGGTTGACTATTGACCATATAGCGACCGTCCGCCAAGCGCGCGGCGGATCGGAGCCCGATTTAATTGAGGCAGCATTGGAGGGAATCCGAGGAGGAGCCAATGGAATTACGGTTCATCTTCGCGAAGACCGACGCCATATTCAAGATGAGGACGTATTTCGTCTGAAACGCGCGATCTCGGTTCCGCTCAATCTGGAGATGTCTATTAATGAAGGGATTGTGAGGGTAGCTGCCAAACTGAAACCCGCCAAAGCCTGTCTTGTGCCCGAACGTCGCGAGGAGCTGACGACAGAAGGGGGATTAAACGTTGTCGGGGAAAAGGGCCGCATCGCCGCGGCGGTGGACCGTCTTCAAGAAAAAGGGATAGAAGTGAGTTTGTTTGTCGATCCAATTCCGAAGCAGATTCAAGCGGCCTTTGATGTCGATTCTAATTTTATCGAGCTCCATACCGGTGGTTATGCTAACGCGAAAGGTCTTATTCGCAAGCGCGAGTTGAAACGGCTTCGTGAGGCAGCTTTTCTGGCACATTCGCTTGGTATCGGAGTCAATGCGGGACACGGCTTAAATTATGAGAATGTAAAGCCGGTTGCACGACTTCCATATATTCAGGAGCTCAATATTGGGCATTCGATTATCTCAAGATGCGTTTTTGTGGGAATCAGGAAAGCAGTCCAGGAAATGTGTGAATTAATCAAACATGTTTGACAAATTGTCATCCCCGAACGCTTTAATCGGGGATCCATAGATTCCCGCCGCTTGAACGAGCGCCGGTCGGGCGCTTGGTCTTGCGGTGCCGTACGGTCGGTA
>JACQQP010000158.1 GCA_016206945.1 Candidatus Omnitrophota bacterium
ACCACCCTGAGCGAAGTCGAAGGGCTGAGCTTGTCGAAGGACTGCCAATTTCAATTGTCGCTCACCACAGTGCTGAGCGAACACACAAAATCAAATGAGTTGAAGCACTAGGTTGTCATCTCCCTCCATGTCATTCCTTCCCCCATAAAGGGGGAAGGAATGACTTTCCAAAAAAGCATGTGGGAATGACCGGGTGCGGAGAAACGATCTTTATGTGGACTAAAAAACAGCTTCAAGAAACGATGAAAGCCAAGATGACGGATTACCTTTTGGTGGTCGTCTCCAACCGCCAACCCTACAGCCACGTGTTCAAAAGCGGCAAGGTCATCTGCCAAAGACAACCAGGGGGTGTGGTCACCGCTTTGAGCCCAGTCCTTGAAGCAACCAACGGCATTTGGATTGCGGTTGGCTCAAGCCCATTCGACCGCCAAGTATTGGATTCCAATTCGAAAGTTAAACTTCCTCCCGAACATCCAAGCTATGAACTTAAAAGAATCTTCCTTTCCAAGGAAGAATTAGATTCCTACTATTACGGTTACTCGAATGAAGGTTTATGGCCCCTTTCCCACATCGCATACACGCGACCTTTTTTTCTTACCTCCGGCTGGGAAGCTTATCAAAGGGTAAACAAAAAGTTTGCAGACGCAATTCTAGAAGAAGTGGGAAATCAAAAAGCGTTTATATGGGTCCAAGATTTTCACTTAGCTCTCGTCGCCAAATATTTGAGGGAAGCAAATTGTTCCAATATCATTACGTCCCTGTTCTGGCATATTCCCTGGCCCAATTCAGAAGTCTTCCGCATCTGCCCTCAACGAAAGGAACTCGTGGAGGGCCTCTTGGCTTATGATCTACTGGGTTTTCAAATCCGCTACCACTGTGATAATTTTCTCCAAGCGGTCGATCGCGAACTCGAAAGCAGAATTGACCGAGAAAAAATGTCGGTCAGTTTTCAAAATCGAGAGACCTTTGTTCGGCCATTTCCGATATCGATTGATTTCCAAGCCATTTCAAAAGAAGCAGAATCAAAGGAGGTGGCGTCCGAACTAGAACGTATCCGAGAAGAATTTGCATTGGGTGACAAGAAAATCCTAGTTGGGATAGATCGAATTGACTACACAAAAGGAATTCCGGAACGATTCCGTGCGATTGACCGTTTCCTCGAGAAAAATCCAGAATACAAAGAGAAATTTGTATTCTTCCAACTCGGACAAGTCAGTCGAATCCACATCCCTCGTTACAAACAGCTCAATGATGAATTGAACGAATTGGCCGTGGAAATTAATTGGAAACATTCCCAGGGTTCGTGGGCACCCATTATTTTTACGCGGACTTACATGTCTTACCAGGATATCCTCGCTCTCTACCGTATGGCAGATGTCTGCTTCGTCAGTTCGCTTCATGACGGAATGAATCTGGTAGCAAAGGAATTTGTTGCGGCGCGCTCAGATTTAAACGGCGTGCTGATTCTCTCCCAATTTACCGGAGCATCCCGCGAACTGGAAGATGCGCTTCTTGTGAATCCCTACGATATTGAGGCGTTTGCCGGCACCATTGTACAGGCGTTCCACATGCCGCTTGAAGAACGGGAAAAACGAATGCGTAAAATGCGCGAAGTTGTGGAGCAAAACAATATTTATCGTTGGGCGGGCAAGGTGCTCTCGCAACTTTTGAAATTCGAGTTTCAAGAGGTCTAGAATGAAACCTTTATTTTCCAATTGGCAGGACATCGCGCCCATGATTCGAGACCGCTCTCTTCTTCTTTGTCTGGACTATGATGGAACGCTGACGCCCATTGTGCGACGTCCAAGCTTGGCCAAGTTCAGCGCAACCGGAAAAAAGATTCTCAGAAACTTGGTTTCAATGGATGACATTAGAATTGCGATCGTAAGCGGCCGATCCCTGAGTGAAATTAAAAGTCTCGTTGGCGTGTCCGGCATAGTCTATGCAGGAAACCATGGCTTCGAACTCGAGGGGCCTTATTTACATTATGTCCATCCAGCCGCCCCGCTCGCAAAAAAGGTACTCAAAAAAATATTTAATGAGCTCAAAGAAGCCCTAGAGTCACTTTCCGGTATCTTCATCGAAAATAAAATCTTTACCCTGAGCGTTCATTATCGCGAGGTCAAGTCAAGCCAAGTGGAAACTGCGAGAGCTATTTTCTTAAAAAGCGTTACGCCTCATCTCGAGTCTTCACAAATTGTGCTCACGGAAGGAAAAAAAGTTTGGGAAGTGCGTCCCGCCGTCCGTTGGCACAAAGGAACCACCGTCTTATGGCTCCTCGGACGGGTGCTCGCCCAGGCTTCGAAACGAGTGCTTCCCATTTACATAGGGGATGACCAAACCGATGAGGACGCATTTAAAGCCATGAAACGCAAAGGCCTTTCCATTAAAGTAAACGACCCTGGTACCCATCGCATGGCTACAAAAGCAGATTATTACGTTTCGTCCCCAAACGAGGCTCTCAAATTTCTAAATTGGGTCAAAAAGACCAAAGAGGAATCCTGTGCCGAATGTCCAACTTGCTAAGGCATCCGAGCCCTTCTGTTTCTCGACTCAAATCCAACTTCCAGAGCTAACGGGCTTGAAAGCCAGAAATGTAAAGGAACTTCTCGAGCACATTAAAACAGTTCCAGGCTCGGTCATTTACCACCACACCCACCGGTTTCTCCAGCAGCATCAATATCTTTCGCCTGAACCCGCCAATGATTTCGCCTACTGGGTGAGCGAAGTCCTTCAGGATAAAAAACTTGGAGAAAAACTTGCGGGAATTAACACGTGTGAATTCAATACGATACGTGCGCTCCGGGAAAGAATCATTTCAACGATTGAGACGAGCCTTGAAAAATCAAAAGGGGCTCTAAGAGAAGCGTATGAAGGTGAAGAGTTTTATTTCATTAAGTCCAATAGCTTCATTTTCCCCACTCCTTATGTGGCAACGGACCTTGAAGAATTTGCCCGGCTTCTAAAAAAAGTGACCATTCATTCCATTTATTTCCATATGTTTGAGGCGCGCATCCGCCTTGAAAAAGGGAACGACGATTTTTCAGTCTGGCTGGAAACTTCCCTGAGAGAAAAAGAACTGGCCAAAAAAATCACGAAATTGGATCCCTACACCTACACCATGGAAGGGCTGAGGGAGAAAATAATCCAATTTGTTGAAGACCGCATCGCAAAATTAAAAGCGAGTGAGGAACAAACGGTTTCCGTGCGGCCGACTTCGGAAAAAAGAGAACCGTAACCATGCCCCAACTGAAGGATTACGAAGCTATTGTCGGAACACAAGTGATTGACGAATTGCGTCTCCTGGCAGATAAAGTGAAAGGATGGTCGGTTCAAATGGTCAACTCCACCGCTGTGGGCGGAGGAGTGGCTGAAATTCTAAACCGCATGACTCCTTTCCTGAACGAACTCGGAATTAATGCCAGATGGGACGTGATCAAAGGCGGCGAACAATTCTACAAGGTGACTAAGAAATTTCACAATGCCCTCCACGGAAAAGCAGAAGACGTGACACCCGAAGATTTCTCCATTTTCAATGAAACCAATGAAATGAACAATAAGACGCTCGAAATCACAGCGGATATCGCTTACATCCATGATCCGCAGCCGATTGGCCTCATCCACCAGAAAGACCATAAAAAAGCCAAATGGCTCTGGCGCTGTCACATCGATGTTTCAAATCCCAACGAGCGAGTATGGAGTTTCCTCCGCCCTTTCATCGATCGTTACGATTCGGCTGTCTTTTCTGCGCCCGCGTTCAGCCAGGAGCTCCCGATTCGGCAATTTTTAATTTCCCCTTCCATTGACCCTCTCAGCGACAAAAATAGAGAACTTGGCCAGGAAACGATTGAGGGAGTTCTTAAGCGGTTCCAAATTGATCCTGGAAAGCCGATCGTCACGCAGATCTCACGATTTGACTACTTAAAAGATCCTCTCGGTGTCATTGAGGCCTTCGAAATGGTTCAGCGAAATATCGACTGTCAATTGATCCTTGCAGGAGGCGAGGCAACGGATGATCCCGAGGGAAGTGAAGTGCTCGCAAAAGTCAGGGAGCGCGCTCGCGACAATCCGGATGTCCACGTGCTTGCCATTCCGTCGGGAAGTGACATTGAAATCAATGCGCTCCAGCGCGCCTCAAGCGTGGTCGTTCAAAAATCGATTAAGGAGGGATTTGGACTCACGGTGGCGGAGGCGTTATGGAAAGCGCGCCCTGTCGTGGCATCTGCTGTAGGCGGAATCACACTTCAAGTCGCCCATAAATATTCGGGGCTCCTCTGCCACAGCGTTGAGGGTGCGGCGCTCGCCATTAAACAACTGCTCCAAAATCCTGAATATGCGGCGAAGCTCGGCCAAAACGGACGTGAACATATCAGGCAAAATTATCTGCTTACAAGACATTTAAGAGATTACCTGCTTCTCTTTCTCTCCCTTTTCTATGGAGGCGACATCATTCGCTTATGAAATCAAGCTGTCATCTTTTTCCTCTCTCCCACCACATCGGCGGTCGCAACAGAAAATTAAAGTTTTATGATGTCGGCGCGGTTCCTAAATCTGCGCCTTGGCGGATGAGCTCGGCTTGGACTTCCTGATTGGGTACTTGCCTTGGAAATTTTTGACCTTTTGCGGCCAATGCCGCACAAACTCCTGCCGCGTGCCCGAGCGCCATGGCCACCGGCATGACGCGGTAAGAGGAATGCGCCTCGTGAGTCCCTGAAATGCAGCGGCCCGCCACTAAAAGGCCTTCCACATTCTGCGGCAAAAGACAACGAAGCGGAATATCATAGGATTCTTCCGGCGGAAGACGTTTCAACAGGGTTCCTGTCCCTTCTGGATTGTGAATATCGATTGGATAAGTGCTTCGTGCGACGACATCCGGAAACTTGCGGGCGTTCAGAATATCCTCCGCCGTTAAAAGATAATCTCCCATAATCCTCCTCGTTTCCCGCACGCCTATGGTCGAACCGCTTTGCACCAAATATGCGTTTTCAAAACCGGGTACATAGCGCTTGAAAAAAGCAACGATCTGACGCATCTGATGCCTCGATTGCCACTCGGCATAAGAAAGATCCCATACGTCGGTCCCAAGAACCCGTGTGACACGTGTGCTGTTGACGCTCACCTCCCGCTCGTTGGGGGTCGCAAAAAAGAGAAGATCCTCGCGCGCGAGTGCCAATTCGCCGGCAGCGGTAGCTTTTTGAATGAGCTCCCATAACCCATGAACGCCTTTCCACTGATCAGGATGTTCCTTCACATAAGTTTCGAATGCGGCTTTCTCGAATTCCACCATTCGAAACATTAACGTCATCGGCTGCACCAACCGATCATCTTCCCTACCAACTTCATAAGGCGCCCCCGCTTGAGCGGCCACGTCTCCGTCACCGGTACAATCAATAACCGTCCGTGCACGAATCACCACGGGTCCTGATTTCGTTTCAAACACAACCCCATTGATTTTGTGATCGTCTACCAAAGCCTCGCTTGCAAAAGCATGAAAGAGAAAGTGGACCCCGGCTTCGTTCAACATTTCCAAAGCAACCAACTTGAAAATTTCTGGATCGAACGGCACGGTGTAACCCGTCTTAAACGAAGGCGTAATGGCTCCCTTGGCTTTTACAAGATTCTCGAGCAGTTTCTTCAGGACGCCGGCAACCACGGCGCTTCCACCCGGTCCGTGGTCGGTACGAAAAAGTGTGACGGCTCCCTCTTTTTCGGTGCGAGGTTTCTCCGTAAAAAAGGACATCAAGGGCATGACCAACGCCGCGGTCGCATTTCCGCCCAAAAACCCATATCGCTCCGTGAGGATCACATCCACCCCCGTCGCGGCGGCTCCGAGGGCTGCGCCCAGACCCGAAGGCCCTCCTCCGACCACCAAAACGTCCGTTTCGGCAGCGAGTTGAGCGCGGCGTGGCGGGAGTTCAATAAAGAGGGGTTGAGTAGGCCGGCGAAGCGCGGGCACGGTTTTCTAAGTACTGTGTTCCTTGGGGGTTAAAGACTTCAAAAGATCACAGAGGATTTGATTGGTTCTTTTCGCTTTTTCCTTCAGGGAAGGAATTTTTTCCTCAAGTTTTTTGGCAATGCTTTTGCGAGTATCCCAAGAGCGATCCAAAAATGCGCACAGCTTTCCCGTGTTCAGCTGCGTAATGACGGGCATGGATAAATCCAAATCGGAAAGAAGACCCGTCACTTTAGAGGCATAAGGGAGCGGCACGAAGGGAACATTTTGAATGCCTGCAAAAATCAGGAAATGAAGCCTCATTCCCACCGCAAAGGCCATATGTTCCATCAACCCAAGCACCTGAGCGGAATTATATTCGCCTTTCAAAACACTTGCCCGCTGCGCATTGGCCATTTTCGAAATGACGGCATGAGAATGTTGGTGATCTCTGTTTTCACCCGTCCCCCGCTCCATGGGAACAAAAAGGGTCTGGGCATCGAAGCGCTCCACCATAAAGTCGGCAGCGTTGGCCAAAATGGCATGATAATGGTTGACATCCAAATCGGGGGCGGCGGGACCAGGCTCACGGACAGAAAAGCCGACCACGCTCGATTCAGGATCGATTCCTTCTTTCTTGAGCATCTCATTGGTAAAAGCGGCGGGTTTCATTAAGAGCGCAGGATCGCCCGTCACTTCAATTTCTTGTGTCACTCCGAGATCATTTAACATCTTCTTTGCTTCGTTTTCGCGAACCGAAATTTTTTCAACTTTGTTCAGTGTTTCCACAACCAACTTTTTAGACTCGGGACTGTTCAACGGGCCAACACTCACCGCATAAACCATCACGGGAATGTCAAGTTCCTTAGCCCAATTAACATCCCGAAGCACCATATCCACCATGCCGTCAAAAAGAATTCCCCCACCTCCCAGCACAAACAGATCGAGTTTTTTAAGCTCTTCAATGACTTCGTCCTTATGCATCTCATGGATCGGAATCGCCCGCACCTTATGACGTTCCTCCGTATCCTTGGGATTGCGCGAAAAAACCGTCACATCAACATCTATCAAGGCGCGGAGCTCTCTTAGAATGACCTCGAGAATCGCCTCGTCGCCAAGATTCATTCCACCATAAGATCCAGAAATTGCGATTCGGTATTTCATAGGATTCGATTCGCTAATTTGGTTATCATAACTTGGCTTCAAAGCTTATTCAACCCAAAGTATGGAAATCGGTATTGGTACCAAGAAATCGGTATTGGTACCATTTCCGTTCAAACCAAGTTTGGGTTTGAATCCGCACTCCCCGCGAGCGTTTCCAAGATCCTTTTTTGTACTATTATGTCAGAAAAATCAGACACGACGCCTCTCTTTAATCCTGCCCCCTTTTACCCGCGGTGATCCTAACTACTTGAACCACAGAGAGTTAGAATTTCAGCCTAGAATTGGCATGCAATTTGATTACATTTCCAGCTAACAAGGAGGGCACATGCTCCAATTCTCACTGGAACATCGAAAAACAAACAGAGCTTTTGCAGACAGAATTCCGCTTCTTGCTCTTAAACATGCGAATGATTATTCCTGCCATACGGCCAAACGGTTCGAAGATTTAAGAGATGCTTATCGTTTGGTTTATGAAGAATACCTAATCAGAGGATATTGCAAGCCGAAAACGTGTCGTTTGCATTATACATACTTTTGCGCTCTCCCAGAATCCAGGACTTTTCTTCTATTCAAAAGAGAGGAAACGGAAACTCTTGGAACGGCGTCTTTAATTCTTAATTCGCCTTGTGGACTCCCAAGCGAATTTCTCTTTCCAGAACAAATAAGACAACTTCAAAATGACGGAAGGCAATTAGCAGAGGTGACTCTGCTTGCTGTCTCATCGGGAGCTTTTGGAAGCACTATTTTTTCACTCACGAATATTCAGAAATTGATTGGCATTTTTCAGCTTTTCAAAGCCATATTTCATTACACCCAGGCGAAAGGGATAACGGATTTAATCGTTGCAGTGAATCCAAAGCACGAGAAATTGTATCAATATTTGACCTTCGAACCCATATCGCCTATTCGATCTTATTCGAAGGTGTGTGGAAAGCCGGCGCTTCTCATGCGTTTAGACATGCTTCGATTTGTTGAGCCTAGATTTAAAGAACAAATCGTTCAAAAATATTTCTTGAATCCATCTGACTCGGATGATCCAGAAAGAAAAAGTCTTCCGGTGAATCAACCTATTTTTGATCGTCTATTCCTTGAAGCTGTACCTGAGCTACCCACCGAAAAATTTTTGATCTTCCAAGCTTATCTTAAAGCTTCTCGTCGTGATCTCGCCCGCACTTCTTAGTTCTATTCCCTTGACAGAGACGCTTA
>JACQQP010000162.1 GCA_016206945.1 Candidatus Omnitrophota bacterium
AGCGGCCGACCGCCGCTTGACCGACTGGCGCTTAAAGCACGTGCGGCTTCGCCGCAGTGCTGCTCCGCTGCATGCGGGAATGACAAGACATTGGTGATCAAAAATGAGTACTCTTGACATTCAAGTTAAAAATTTCATCAACTATCTTTCAGTGGAGCGGAACCTCGCGAACAATAGCCTCCTGGCTTATGAAAGCGATTTGAAAAAATACACTTCTTTTCTTGCCGATAAAAAAGTCAAAGATTTTCACCAAGTCACGCGGAACCACATCACTCAATTTTTATTCCACGAAAAAGGAAGAAAGCAAGAGGCATCTTCCATTGCGCGCGCCTTGGTGGCGATCAAACTGCTTCATCGGTTTCTCGTAAGAGAGGGGGAACTGAAGGAGGATGTCACGAGCGTATTAGAATCTCCGAAGCTCTGGAAACATTTGCCCACCTTCCTTACGCTTAAGGAAATGGAGGCTGTGCTCTCAGCACCAAACATTCGAAAGGCGACTGGAGTTCGCGACCGCGCGATTTTGGAACTGCTTTACGCCACGGGCATTCGAGTTTCGGAATTGGTAGGGTTAAAAACGCAAGATGTGAATTTGGACTCCGGATTTCTTAAGTGTTATGGAAAGGGCGGGAAGGAGCGAATTGTTCCGCTGGGACGCAGTGCCAAAGAATTTGTCGAGCGCTATTTACGGAAAAGAAATGCCCCCTCACCCTCCCCTCTCCCCCTTCTTTGTGGCGGAAAGGTGAGGGGGAAGGCGAATGGTAAAGCCAGCGCGCTTTTTTTAGGCTCAAAGCGTGCTGGGGAACGGTTGAGTCGTCAAGCGGTATGGCAGATGATTCGGAAGTATGCAAAACGGGCACGGATTAAGAAGAAGATTACTCCTCATACCTTTCGGCATTCTTTTGCCACGCACCTGCTGGAGCGAGGAGCCGATCTGCGTGTCGTACAGGAGCTATTGGGGCATGCGGATATTTCAACCACACAAATTTATACACATGTTTCCCGAGATCATTTAAAATCAGTGCATAGCAGATTTCATCCTCGACCGTAAAATTAAATAGGAGAAGGAATATGGGCAAATACTTGTTCGCTGTCGCGCTCGCTTTTTTCCTTTTGTCGGGTCCGCACCTCACATTTGCCGAGGTGGGTGATGAACCGGAAAAGATTCAGGCGAGTGAAGAAATGCTTCAGGAAATGTCCGTGGGTGCGCAAAAACGCCGCATCGAGGAACTTGCACGTTTGATTTCAAACTTGGAGCGTAGACTCAATCGGCTTGAAGATCGGCTTGAAAAACTGGATTATGATCTCAAAGACCTCAAGCGCAAAGTTTGATTTTGGAAGCCACAAGACGTTTCATTGTAATTGAGCCCGATACAATAATTCTTAGCCATAAAGTGTTCAACTGTAAAAAGTCCCGCGAAGGGGGTCAGGCGCTTTTTTTCTTGTCAAACACAAGATTTCCAACGGGGTTGACGCAACCCACTATAAATTGTATACTGCAATTGCTTGAGTTCCTTAGTTACCCACCGAAACTTTATGCTGTATCATATGTTACGTTTGTTAAGAGGGTGGGGTGTGTTTGCCAAGCGCCATCGAAAAAGTCAAAAGCGCCCTCTTACTTTATTTTTGCCTTTTGACTTTTTAATTTTCACTTGATTTTGGCGCCCCGTAGAGCTTCGCAACGGGGTTGCCTCGTGACGAACGAAGTGAGTTTTACGAGGCGCTATCGTCTAGGTTGGTCTAGGACGTCAGATTCTCATTCTGAAAACAGGGGTACAAATCCCCTTAGCGCTATGGTTCGACGCGCCCGCCGTAAAAACGGTGGCGGGCTTGCTCACCATAGGCTGACGTCGAACCATATCCTGAGCAAGCGAATGGTATCAAAGTGAGGAGCGCGTCGAAGGATTCATGTGGTGGGTTTATATTTTGGAATGTGACGATGGATCATATTACGTTGGTGTAACGGATAACTATCAACGAAGACACCTAGAGCATCAAGTTGGAATAGGAGCTCGTCATACAAAATTAAGGGGAGCAGGCAATGTCGTATTTCGAGAACCATTTATGTCAAAGGCCCTGGCAACTAAAAGAGAGCAACAATTGAAAAAGTGGTCTAGAGAGAAAAAGCGTGCTTTGATTGAAGGAAATATTCAGAAACTTCGTCAATTAAGTATTTCTCGAGATTAACCACCATGATCGATAGATACACGCGCCCTGAAATGGGGCAAATTTGGACTGAAGAAGGCAAGCTTAAAAAGTGGCTTGAAGTGGAACTCGCCGCACTTGAAGCGTTGGCTCGCTATAGTTACATTCCTAAGAGTATTCCTGCCAAGGTTCGAAGAAAAGCAAAATTTAATTTTCAAAGAGTTAAGAAAATTGAGTCTAGTGTCCAGCACGACGTCATTGCCTTCCTTACGAACTTAGCCGAGTATGTGGGACGCGACGGACGTTATATTCATTTCGGCTTAACTTCTTCCGACATCTTGGACACGGCGCTCGCCCTTCAACTTAAAGAAGCATCCGGGATCATTTTTGAGGATCTAAAGGAGTTAATCGGTGTGTTAAAGCAAACAGCGCGCAGACACAAATGGACGTTAATGGTAGGGCGAAGCCATGGCGTCCATGCCGAGCCGATGACATTCGGTCTTAAGGCAGCTCTCTTTTATGCCGAGTTCAAACGAAATCTTGCGCGCTTCGAGCGGGCCGCTGAAAATGTTGCCTATGGAAAAATTTCTGGCGCGGTGGGAACCTTTGCGAACGTTCACCCCAAAATTGAAACTTATGTTTGTAAAAAGTTGGGACTCACGCCGGCGCCGATTTCGACGCAAATTCTACAGCGGGATCGCCATGCAGAATATCTGACCACAATCGCGATTATTGGGGGCTCGTTGGAAAAATTAGCCACGGAACTGAGAAACCTTCAGAAAACCGAAACGCTCGAGGTGGAGGAACATTTCGGCGAAGGGCAGAAAGGCTCATCCGCAATGCCCCATAAACGGAATCCGATCACCAGCGAGCGGATTGCAGGCCTTTCCCGAGTTCTTCGGGGAAATGCCATTGCGGCGTTGGAAAATATTTCGCTTTGGCATGAGCGGGACATCACGCACTCCTCAGTCGAGCGAGTGATTTTCCCAGACAGTACGATCCTTATTGATTATATGTTGACGACGATGACAAAAGTCCTCAAGGATCTAAAAGTTCATAAAGATCGGATGCTTAAAAATCTTGAAGGAAGTCGCGGAATGGTGTTTTCGCAGGGGCTTCTCCTCAGATTGATTGAGAAAGGCTTGACTCGTGAAGAGGCATATGCACGGGTTCAAAAATGTGCCAAGAAAGTTTGGGATGAGGGCTGGACGCTCAGAGAAGCGGTTCTGGAAGACAAAAAGATTCCTTCAAAGCTGAGCCGTGAAGAAATTGATTCGGTATTTGACTATCATTATCACACGAAGCACGTCAACAGTATTTTCAGACGCTTGGGGATTTGACACAGGGTGTCATTCCCGCATGCAGCGGAGCTGCACTGCGGCGATGCCGCACGTGCTTTAAGCGCCAGTCGGTCAAGCGGCGGTCGGCCGCTTCGTCATCTGGCACCGCCGCTTGAACGAGCGC
>JACQQP010000163.1 GCA_016206945.1 Candidatus Omnitrophota bacterium
GTACAGAGAAGCTGCTTTCTTGTACATTTGGTTTGCTTCCTTGTGTCGTTCGAGTTCGAAAAATAAATCACCTGATTCCAGGTAGGGATCGATGAAATCAGGGCTTAGCTCAAAGGCTTCTTTAAATTCTATGAGCGCTTCTTCTTTTTTATTGAGTCCAGAAAGCGCAAGACCGAGTCCGTGATGGGCGATGGTGCTGTCCGGAACCGCTTCCACGACTTTTTTGAATTGTCCGGACGCTTCTTGCGACTTCCCGGCCGCGAGGTAAGCCAGTCCAAAGTCGTTTACAATTTGCATGTTCTTGGGATCAGCGACGATTGCCTTTTTAAATTCCTCAAACGCTGGATCAAAAGCTCTTGTTTTAGCTAAAACAATGGCCAGTTTATGGTGGATTGACCTGTGGTTTGGATTTAGTTCCTCGACTTTTCTGAAGAAATCAAGCGCCTCCTCAATTCTTCCGGAAACAAGCGCCAGTTCGCCAAGATTGAAATAGGCTTCCGCGAATTTTGGATCGCGCTCGATAGCAGCGCGGAAACTATTCACAGCGTTTTCGGCTTGTCCCTCCTTCAAATAAGTAATCCCTAAATTGTTATAGGCTTCGGCGTTGTTGGGATTCATGCGAATCACCTCAAGATAGGTTTTTTTGGCTTTTGTGCCTTCATTTTGGGAAAGGTAAATATTTGCAAGCAGCTCATGCATTTCCGCGTCATTAGGATGTTCTTTCACCATCCGTTCCAGATTGGAAGCCGCTTCCTTAGTTTGACCTTTTTCGATAAGTTCAAGTGCGGTTTGAATTGTGACCGTGTGGGATTTTGAGGGTTGGTCTGCGCCAACGATAGAGGAGAATAAAGACACTATGACCAGGAAGATAATGCCGACAATGACACCGATAATTCGTTTTGTTTTTCTAGGATCCGTAATTAATTTAAAGCCCTTCTTCTCCATATTTTTTCTTTCGCCCTTTAATGATTGCATTCCGGCCCAGATTTATATCCATCCGCTTCCACGGGCTTGTCCACAACAAATCCGCCCGGCAGCATGTTGCGACTCTGAGGACCTGAATCGAAAGCCGCTGTTGGCGTGTTTCCACCGCGAAGCAACGCTTTAGGACCTTGATTGAAATTGTCGAAGGCGCCAAAGGCAGCCGAGGGATCTGATTGGCTCGGCCACGATCCATCGGGATTTTCAGGTCCATAGACTCCGCCTTTATTGGGGGCTCCAAAACCAGAAGGCCCTTTTCCTGAACCAGTGGGTGGCATTGGATTTCCAGGTTTTGGCGGCCCGAATTGGGGGCCGGAAGGAGATGGCCTGCCGAGTGATAAATTAGGAAAAGGGCCTTCGCCCACGTCTTCCGGTCCGTATAGAAGTGGAGTACGGAGTTTATCTTGCCGGTCCACTTTGTCCGAACTGTCTTTGCCGGCGTTCCTCTTGAGCCACTGACGTGCTAAATCGAAATCGCCTTTGTATTGGGAACTCGCCCTTTGCACGTCCCCGTCGTCACTCCAACCCAATTGAGAGGGAACAATTAGGAAACTCATGAACAAGAACAATAAAACGGTAATTTTTGATATCATTTTTCCCTCAAATAAAAAACCCATTTCCGAGAAAGGTGTTTTCCGGAAATGGGTTGTCTCACTTACCGGTAGCTCGGCTGACCCTCGTTTTCGACGAAGGTCCCGCAGCTTTGTGTCCCATTCTTACGAATGGTTTACCTTTTTCGGTAGCAAAGCTATCGCTTATTTAAAGACTACCTCATGGTGTTTGGTAATACAACTCGGGAAAGGAAGATGTAACATATTTATTCTAAACTGGTTACGATTTGGCTTAAAGCGGGATAAATCAAAAAATGGGAAGGGTGACGATCGATTGTTCTACCATTCGGATGAGTGGGGCAGGCCAAAGGCCAATCAAGAATAGGCCAAGCAGGGAGGCAACGACCGCGATTTTTATGGAAAATGGATTTTTTAATTTTTCCGACGCGAGTGGCGGGACGAGATACATGGCGCGCACCACTTTGAAGTAATAGTAAGCGGCCACGGCGGAGTTAAGGGCGATGGCAATCGCCAAGGCAATGGCATTTGCGCTAATGGCCGCGGAAAAGATATAGACCTTCGCAATGAATCCTGCCAGCGGAGGAATACCAGTCAAAGACAGAAGAAAAAGGGTAAGCGCAAGGGCCAGGAGCGGACTCCTTATGGCAAGTCCGTTGTACATTTCCAATTGATTGGACCCCAGGTTGCGTTCAATTGCGACGACCGTAAAGAAGGCTCCAAGGTTTGTGAATAAATAAGCCACAATATAAATGAGCACCGCCTGAAGGCCGAGCTCATTGGGAAGCACAAATCCGACAAGGATGTAACCCGCTTGTGCGATGCTTGAGTAAGCGAGCAAGCGTTTCACATCTGTTTGCGAGATGGCGATGATATTTCCTACCGTCATCGTGACCACCGCAAGCAGTTGGAGAAGTAATGTCCATTTGGGAACCAGGTTCGGGAACGCTGAAAGAAAAACCCGGGCGAGCACCGCAAATCCGAGCGCTTTCGGAGCCACGGTCAAAAATCCTGCAACGGGGGTCGGCGCCCCTTGGTATACATCGGGGGCCCACATGTGGAATGGGACCACGGAAATTTTGAATCCAATTCCAACCAAAAGAAGCGTCATTCCAATAAGCCCCATCGTTTGAATGGCGTGGTTAGTAGAAAGGAGAAGAATTTCACCCATTTTTACGAGATCAATCGTCCCCGTAATGCCAAAGAGAAGGGACATTCCAAAGAGCATGGTGGCGGAAGAGATGGCACCAAAGAGAACGTATTTGAGGGAGGCTTCGCTTGAGGCCTTGTCGAATTTTTGGAATCCCACGAGAAGAAAAGAAGTTAACGAAACCGATTCAATCGTCAGAAACACCATCAGGAGGTTCGTTACCCCGCCCATTAAGGTGAGCAGGACCGCCGTGGTGAGCAAGAGTATGTAAAACTCACTTTGAGCGCGTTCCGGAATTTTTTCGTAAGCGAGACTCGCCAAGATGGTCAGTCCAACAGTGCCATAGACAACAGCTCTAAAAAAGAAAGTGAAAGGATCCCAGACATACGAATCGAAAAACAATCCTTCATCCGGGTAAAAAGGAGATGGAATGACAAAAGCGATCACAATGAAGGTGAAACTCAACCAACCGAGCCATTTTTTCTCGCGCACAAAAAAATCAAGAACGAGAATCGCAAGGATAGCGAAACAAAGAAAAAGCTCAGACCGTACAAAGTAAAGGCTATCGAGTGCGTCCATTTATGCTGCTGTACCTCCCAAAAGTCGCACCAGCGCTTCGATGGTAGGCGAGAAATATTGAATGGCTACTTTTGGATAAATCCCAATGAGCAAAATTAAAATCATGAGGGGCACCATCGTAAATATTTCGCGCGCATTGATGTCAGGGAGTTTGGCCCATTTTGGGTTGAGATTTCCTAAGAGAACTCTCTGAATCATATAAAGGAGGTAAGCAGCGGCCAGCAAAATTCCGCCGCACGCCGCAATCGTCATCCAGCGGTACACATTGAAGCTGCCGAGGAGCACCATGAATTCGCTAACGAAACCCGCAAGTCCAGGAAGACCGAGGGATGCGAGCGAGGTGAAAATCAGAATTCCCCCATAGACCGGCATTTTGGCCCAGATGCCGCCAAAGCTGTCTAAGTCACGAATGTGAGATCGATCGTATAGGACACCTACGAGCAAGAAGAGCCCGCCTGTGATCATAGCGTGGTTAAACATCTGAAGAAGCGCTCCATTCATACCCGTCGTTGTGAATACCGCAAGCCCGAGGAGGACAAATCCCATATGGCTGACGCTGGAATAAGCGACCATTTTCTTAAAATCTTTTTGGGCGAATGCAACAAACCCGCCATAAATAATTCCAATGATGGCAAGAATTCCCATGTACGGTCCGAACCAGCGCGCGGCCTGAGGAAGGATGGGGTAACTGATTCGGTAAAATCCATACGCTCCCATTTTCAGGAGGACGCCTGCCAGCAACACGCTAATGGGCGTCGGTGCTTCCACGTGCGCGTCGGGAAGCCACGTATGGAAAGGGAAAATGGGAACTTTAATCGCAAAGCCGAGGAAAAGGGCGAGGAATACAAGTTGTTGAAAGCGAATTGCAAATGTATTTTTGCCAAGCTCGAGCATGTTGAACGTGTGAGGCGTGCTTGCAAAATAAAGCGCCAAGATTCCGATCAACATGAACATACTTCCCGCCAAGGTATAAAGGAAGAACTTGATCGCCGCATATTCTTTTCTTGGTCCGCCCCAAATTCCGATGAGAAAGTACATGGGAACAAGCACCAACTCCCAAAAAATATAAAAGAGGAACAGATCGAGCGCCAGAAATGTTCCCATCATTCCCGTCTCAAGAAGAAGGTACAGCACGAAATATTCTTTGACGCGTTCCTTAATTCCGAAAGAAGCGACACAAGCCAGAAAAGAAAGGAGAGAAGTGGCAAGGACCATGACGAAACTGATTCCATCGACACCGAGGTGGTAATGAACCTGAAGCTCGGGAATCCAAAGCACGCGCTCGACAAATTGCATTTCTGCCGAGTTGATATTGAATAGAAGCAAGAGCCTTATACTCAGCAAAAGCACGAGTGCGGTTGCAACCGTTGCGATGGCGCGTATCAATCGTTCTTGGCTTCTGGGTGTTACCATGATCAAAAGCATTCCCGCGATGGGTATGAAAACAAGAGCAGTTAAAATCGGAATGTTCATATGATCTCCTTTACGTCATTGCGAGCGAACGAAGTGAGCGAAACAATGACGGAGTTGGACATTGTTAGGTGTTGAAAACAGTGAACGCAATGATTAAAACGCCGAGCAATAAAAAGAATAAATAATTATGAATGTATCCCGTTTGCACGAGGCGTAAGAAAGCACTCGTACTGCGCGCGATCCAACCAGTAAGATTGACCAATCCATCTACAATATACTGATCGATCCAATTTTTAATTCGGCTTACGAGGATGGTTTTAAACCCGACTTCATTGACTCCTCGGTCAATCACCGCGGCATCGAATTGAAAGGCGAGCTTGGCGATTTGTTTGAACCATCGGATGAACGTGAGTTGATACAGTTCATCGATCCAGAGTTTATTTTGAGAAGCCGCATAGGTGAGTTGCCACTTTTGAGCCAATCGTCTCGGCAGGTTTGTATGCGTAATGTAAAAGAAGAAGGCGATTATAAAGCCAGCGACACTTGTGGCAATTGAAATGGTGACCACAAATGGGTTCACGTGAATTTCTTCAGGGTGATGAGCCAGGAAATTTTGGAACCAGTGATCGAGCCATGGAGAACCGGGAAGTCCCATCACAGCGGACCCGATCGCTAAAACCACCAGCGGAAGCGTCATGACAAGTGGCGATTCGTGAGCATGGTGATGTCCGCGTGTTTTGCCAAAGAAGGTGAGGAACAGTAACCGGAACATGTAAAAAGAAGTCATGAGAGCGGTGAAGACGAGAAGCCAGAAGATAATTCGGTGAGATCCAAAAGCGCTCACTAAAATTTCGTCTTTACTCCAAAATCCGGCGAAAGGCGGAATTCCGCTGATCGCCACCGTTGCGATCACAAAGGTCCAGAAGGTAACCGGCATCGATTTCCTTAAACCTCCCATTTCCCTCATGTCTTGAACGCCGCTTCCGTGGATGACGCTTCCAGCTCCTAAGAAAAGAAGCGCTTTAAAAAAGGCGTGGGTCATGAGATGAAACGCGCCCGCAGTCATTCCGCCAACGCCAAGTGCTGCCATCATGTAACCCAGTTGGCTGATCGTGGAGTAAGCGAGAACCTTTTTAATATCCATCTGTGTCAACGCAAAAAACGCGGCCATGAGAGCCGTAGCCGTTCCGATGACTGCCACAATCTGGGATATTTCTGGAATGGCCTGAAAGAGGGGAAAAAGCCGAGCCACCAGGTAAACGCCGGCCGCCACCATCGTTGCCGCATGAATGAGCGCGCTTACGGGCGTCGGCCCTTCCATCGCGTCGGGAAGCCAGACGTGGAGTGGAAATTGCGCAGATTTTCCGACGGCGCCGCAAAATAGAAAAAGCGCAGACAACGTGAGTAGGGGCGTATGGCCATACGCCCCTACAAACGAATGAATGAATTCGGGATGAATGTCTGCGAAGCGCACGGTGCCCGTTGCGTAGAAAAAGGTTACGATTCCTAGGAAAAAGCCGATGTCTCCAATTCGATTTGTAATAAATGCTTTACGTCCCGCATCCGATGCAGATTTTTTCTCGAACCAAAATCCGATTAAAAAATAAGAGCAAAGTCCCACGAGTTCCCAGAAGAGATAAATTTGTACGAGCGTTGAAGAAAGGACAAGTCCTAGCATGGAAAACATGAAAAGCGAAAGGTACGCAAAGAATCGCGGATAACGCGGATCGCCATGCATGTAGCCGACCGAGTAAATGATAATCAGCGAGCCGATGAACGTTACCACAAAAAGCATCATGGCGGCGAGAGGATCAATCGTGATTCCGAATTCAAGCGGAATCTGATTCACGATGAGCCATGTCATATTTTGATTGATCGTCGTTCCTTTAATGACTTGGCCGATTGCTTGAAAAGAAACGGCGCATGAAGCCGCGCTTGCCAGAATAGCGATCCAGGCGCTTTTTTCTTTGAGCCACTTTCCGAAGAAAAGAATTACGATGAAGGCACCCAGTGGTAATAATGGGATAAGAGCCGTTGAAAAAACCGTCATTGCGAGCCTCGCGCCAGTTGGTCAAGCGGCGGTCGGCCGCTCCGTTGTCTGGCACCGCCGCTTGAACGAGCGCCGGTCGGGCGCTTGGTCTTGCGGCTTCGCTTTGGTTGTTGCCTCGCAATGAC
>JACQQP010000167.1 GCA_016206945.1 Candidatus Omnitrophota bacterium
CCCGAAATCTTTTATCGGGGATCCAGAATGTGGATTCCCGCTTAAAGCGTGCGGGAATGACAGAAATGAGAATAGCCCTTTCTTTCGTTTTTCTCCTTCAGTCTTTGGTCTTTTGTCTTGAGTCTCATCTTGCACGCCATTTCCGTTCACATCATGAAAGACTTTACCAATGACGGCTTTACCTTGTTCGAATTGGGGGCCGAGTTTGAGAGTGCTTAAAGGTTTAATGTTAAAAATAAGCACGCGATGATTTCCCGAATCTGAGACGAAAACTCTTTTTCCATCGCTGAAAACTGAAACCACGGTACTCATACTTTTTGCACTTCTACCGCCGTTATTGCCAGTATTAGTCCTAAAATTAGGCTGTCCCAGGACAAGGTCGGGAAGTTGATTGTTTTGATCAGGAATTTGATTCCAAATTAACACCCTGCTATTCAAGCGATCCGCCACGAAGAGCCCTATGCCGTCTGAGAAAACTCCCTGAACCTGATTAAAACTACGAAGTCCATTGGATAGCAAAGCTCCTTGAGATGCAGTCGAGAAATCTTGTTGCCCAAGCACAACATCAGCGGGCTGAAAATTACGCGTTGGAAATTTGTTCCAAATTAGAACACGATGGTTTTGTACGTCCGGCACAAAAAGTTTGTCTTTTAAAGCAAAAGGTTGTTGAGCTTGGTTAAGCGAAGCAGCGCTTCGTCCTCCATGGTTTTGGGTGTTTGATATGAAATCCGGTTGGCCGATGACGAGATCTGCGTCTTCAAAATTTTGCATAGGAGGAGGCGCGAAAATGACGAGCCTGTTGTTGGTATTGTCTCCAATAATCAACTTGTCTTTGTCAGCATATAGAGCGAAAGGACCGGATAAGCCTCTGGCACTGACGCCACCATTGTTGGCTGTGGCTGATGAAAAATCCGGTTGGCCAATGACAAGATCTGCTGGTGCGAAGTTGGTTTCAGGAATATCATTCCAGATCAGAACACGGTTATTAGAAAAATCCGCGACATAGAGTCGGCGGCCATCAGTAAATACGCCTCTCGGACTGCTAAGTGTTCGCTCACTTCTTCCACCGTTGTTTGCGGTAGCGGAAGCAAAATCAGGCTGCCCAAGTACAACGTCGGCAGGTTGAGCATTAGATTTTGGCATCTGATTCCAAATCATAACGCGGTTGTTGCCTGATTCTGCAATAATAAGTCTCGTGCCGTCCGTTGTAATCCATCGTGGAGTACTAAAAGTCGAAGCACTAATTCCCCCATTATTCGCCGTCCCAGAACTAAAATCCGGTTGCCCCAGGACCACATCCGCTTCCATGAAGTTCTCAAGCTTGGCGTAGGCCGGAGGAACTCCGATTCCATAGGCAAGCGCAAGCAAGGATAAGAATGGAAATGAAAAAAATTTGACCTGGCGAATGTTTGCTCTCATAAATAAAAAACCGGGGCAAATAAAATTTCTGTTGCTCCCTTCTGGGCGCGTGCCCAGTAATTGGCGTTGAGGACAGCGGCATGTCTGGGTTTGAACGTCTCAATAAAACTCAGGAAACCCCGCGACAGCTTCGGCGCCTTAAGCGGCGCGTACTTCACTTCGATGGGGATGATCTCTCCTCCTTGATGGAGAATGAAGTCCACTTCAGCGCCCGCTTTGGTGCGCCAGAAATTAATTTTATCGGCCCCCTCAAAGCATTGGCTCAGACGAATCAAGCTTACGTTTTCGACCATCGCCCCTGCGTCTGGCCGTTCGCTGAATCGGTTCATGTTTTCCATGAGGTAATTGCGAAAACCTAAGTCCCAGAAATAGATTTTTGGGCTCTTGGAAAGTTCTTTCTGGCGGTTCTTAAAAAAGGGGCGGATCGTGCGCGAGACAAAGGTCTCCTCCAGAATCTGAAGGTGCCTTTTCAAATTCCGGTAATCCAATCCTGAGGCCTGGCTCAAGTTTTGATAAATGACGAGATTTCCAATTTGAGTCGCCAGATATTGGGAAAGCAAAAAAAGCTCGCGGTCCGTGGTCAGTTCAAGCAAGGTTTTGATGTCCTTCAGGATGTATTGATTGTAGATCTCGGATAGAAGTTTTCTCCGCACGGCCGCGTCTTCTGCCAAAACCACCGCAGGATATCCTCCCCACAAGCAAAACGCCTCAAATTCTTCCCGCAAAGCTTCACTAAAAGGGTCGACTCCTTCTTTTATCCTGCTGAACTTGCCTTCGAGGAGCCCCTTCCTCAAAATGAGCTCGCGCTCTTTATAGAGATTTTCGAGGCGTGTATTTTTCGCTTTGAGATATTCACGGAAATTGAAAGGGGAAAGTTGAAAGCTTACGATCCGCCCCACCATATATTTGCCCACTTTGGCCTTAAGGTCTAGGGAGGAAGAACCGGTAACGATGATTTTGACTTCTTCTAAGGTATCGTAAATCAGCTTCAATTTTTGCCCGCCCTCCTCTGCATATTGGAATTCATCCATGAAGAGATAAAAGGGTCGGTTTTTCGATCCTTTCGATCCGGATGAAAGGTAGGAACGGACGAAGGGGATCGGATCTTTCTCAAATTGGGCAAGAAGCTTTCGGTCCTCAAAGGTTAAAGAAGCGATTCGGTCTTTAGGAATTCTGAGCTCATCGATGAGCTCTTCTTTCAGGAGCTCGAGCAAAGTCGTTTTTCCCGACTGCCTCGGACCGAGGACAGAAAGGTACTCGCGCCTCTTTAGGAAAGGCCGTATGGATCCGACAAGGTCCCTAGCGATAGGCATTTGGATGCTTATTATTACTGTTACTATTGCAATTATAGTAAGACTAAAATTTCAACTTTTCAAGCACCAATTTGTAGCTCATAATACCCTAAATTATCTCAATTCTTCCCACACTCGTCCGATCCTGATTCCCTTTTGCATCAAAGACTGAAAGCTGGTAGTAAATGACGCTGTCATCGCGGGACACATCAAATGTAGGGGCAGGCCCCTGCGCCTGCCCGTTGGATCCCTGAGGG
>JACQQP010000159.1 GCA_016206945.1 Candidatus Omnitrophota bacterium
ATTCTGTACACTGTACTCTGTTTTCTGTTCTCTTCGTTCAGGCGGGATCATCCCATCACCTCCGCGGCTAGAGCACGCATTAAGATGCAATCTTGTACTATCAGTGAAGCGTGCTCTTGCATTTTCTTCGAAAATACGCCGCCCATCTTACGGAGAGGCGGCGTACGTGGAGGTGATGGGATCATCCCATCACCTGCATGTTCTGCCGCATAGCGGCAGAAACTCGAAGAGTTGCAAGAGCGCGCTTCTTGAGGAACTTCAACATTCTCGGATTATGTTTTAACGCACGTTCACGTTTTTTTGCGTCTTCAACATTGGAAAATATTTCATAACCAATCAAGTCCCACGGACCTCTTGTCTTCGTGTAGTTACCTTCTCCAGTATTATGTTCCTTTAATCGACGTTTGATATCTGTAGTCCAGCCTAAATAAAATCTGCCTTTCGAATTACGTAGAAGATATACATAAGCTTTTCGTCCAGATGCTGCGCGCTCTTGCCATGCAGGTGATGGGATCACGTCTCTAATTCCAAGTAAGCGGCGCTCAGGTCATACTCCTTTGCTCCGATCACTTTTGCTCGTACAAAGTCGCCTTGATTGAGTCGAACTTCCTTTGGCGCACGGACATAAACCAAACCGTCCACTTCCGGAGCATCCATATAACTTCGACCGAAATAAAGATGAGGATGTTTTTCATCCGCTCCTTCGATCAAAATCGAAAGTGTTCTGCCCACCAGGCGCTCATTGTTTTCCTTTGAGATCCGCTGCTGCAACTGCATGCCTTCGCGAAACCGTTTTTCTTTGATCCTTTCCGGAACTTGATGATCCAGCAAGGCCGCGTCGGATTCGTCTTCTTGTGAATAAGTAAAGAGGCCAAGCCGATCAAACCGAGCAAACTCCATGAATCCTAAGAGCTCTCGAAACTCCCCTTCTCTTTCTCCGGGATAACCTACAATAAAGGTCGTACGAAGAGCAAGATTGGGAATCTTTCGCCGCAGCTTTCCAATTAACGCGTAGGTAGACTTTTTGGTCATCCCGCGCCTCATACTCCTCAGGATGGAATCGCTAACGTGTTGAAGCGGCATGTCCAAATAATGGCAGACTTTCTGAAGCGACCCAATCGTCTCGATGAGCGCCTCATCGACACAGCTCGGATAGGCATAAAGAATACGGATCCATCTCAACTTTTCGATTTTGTTTAGTTCCTGAAGTAGGGCGCCAAGCAAAAATTTCTTTTCCGTGTCCCTGCCGAAATAGGTGGTGTCCTGTCCCGTCAAAACAAGTTCGCGGGCGCCCTCCTTTACCAAATGCCTGGCTTCCGAAACCACATCGTCAAGACCCCGCGACCGGTGCCGTCCGCGAAAAGAAGGAATGGTACAGAAAGAACAAATATGGTCGCAGCCCTCAGAAATTTTAATATACCGGGTATGGAGCGGGGTAAGCGGCAGGCGTCCGATCTGGGCCGTGTACAGAAATCCTGGCGCATGACCCACATAAGAAATTCTCTTCTCATCCACCACTTGATCCAAGACGTGATTCAGCTCACGGTAATCTCCGGTACCCATAAACGCGTCTACCTCGCGAAGCTCTTTTTCTAATTCCTTGGGATAACGCTGGACGAGACATCCGAGCACCACTAAAGCTTTAATGCGCCCTTCCCGTTTTAACTCAGCGAGATTCAAAATGTGATCGAGTGACTCTTCTTTTGCCTCGTTGATAAAAGCGCATGTATTGAGAAGCGCAATGTCACAATCCGTCACGTGTTCTGCGACCTCATAACGGTTTTGATCCAGCATTCCCAAAATGAGTTCACTATCCACCAAAGTCTTAGGACAACCAAGCGAAAGCATGCCCACCGATACACGCCGCCTGCATTTCTCACTCACTTTATTTAATCTCGCGTTCTGAATCAAAAGACTCATGGATGGATCCTTACCTTACCTTTGAAACCAGTTTGGTAAAAAACTCAGCGTATATATGATCACTGAGTGAGCGCAAGCGAGATTCATAATTCTCAATCTCTTGGCGGACCGTTTCTTTTGAAATCAAAAGGCCTCGCGATCTCAATTCATCTTCGCCTTTCGAACACCAGTCCAGAATCATCTCCCGAGTCATTTCAATATGAAATTGAAGGCCGTATGAATGGCCAAATCGGAATGCTTGATTCGGATATAAGTCAGAAGAGGCAAGCCGCACGGCCCCTTGGGGCAGATCAAAGGTATCGCCATGCCATTGAAAAACGACGGGTCTTCGATCCTCAAGAGTGCCAAAGACAGGATCCTGTTCCGCCTCTCGGGACAATTCGATCGGATACCAACCTATTTCCTTTTGAGATCCGCGATAAACAGGCGCCCCCAATGCGCGGGCAATCATCTGCGCACCCAGACAGATTCCAAGTACGGGAATACCCGTTTGGACCGCCTTCAAAATCAATTTCCGTTCGCAAAGGAGAAATGGGTAACGTTCCGTCTCGTCCACATTCATCGGACCACCCATGGAAATAACGAAATCATAACCTTGAGGACTTTCCCGGACAGCATCGCTTCGGAACAGGTCTCGGTATTCGATCGAAACATTGGATCGTTTCAGGAAGGCTTCAAGGGTTCCAAGACCCTCGTGCGCAATATGGCGGAAAACCAAAACTTTCATCCCATCACCCTAGGCTAATGCGGAATTCGGAGTTCGGAGTGCGGAATGATTGCACCCTGACTATCATTATCCATTCCGCATTCCGTATTCCACATTCCGCATTTAGACAAACAGGTGATCGGGATCATCCCATCACCTCCCTTAAAAGAGCGCTTTGTCTTAAACGCAAGCGCTCTTTTATTTCTAAAAGAAATTCTGCCCCGTACGGGGCAGAAAAGGGAGGTGATGGGATCATGAATCGCCCGAAGCGGATTCGCTCACCTCCTCCACTCGGTCCACTAAAATGTCCCGCGGCTTGGAGCCTTGATAAGGCCCCACGATTCCTTCTTGTTCCATCATATCGATGATGCGAGCCGCCCGGCCATAACCCAATCTTAATTTTCTCTGGAGCACCGAAACGGAAGCTTGGCGCGTTTCCAAAACAACCCGCACGGCGTCATCGTACAATTCGTCCCGCTCCAAATTGCCGACCGAAGATTTGCCGTCGGAAACCGCTTCAATTTCAGACAGATACTGCGGCCCTCGCTGCTCCTTAATGAATTGGACGGCAGCAGTGATTTCCTCGTCGGTAATAAAAGTAGCCTGTCCACGCGTGGGTTTCGGCTCCCCGGGTTTTAAAAAGAGCATGTCTCCCTTGCCTAAAAGTTTGTCCGCTCCGTTCATATCGAGCACCGTCCTTGAGTCCACCTTGGAAGCCACCTTAAAAGCAATTCTAGCGGGAAAATTTGCCTTGATGACTCCGGTGATTACATCCACAGAAGGACGCTGGGTGGCCAAGACAAGATGGATGCCGACGGCGCGTGAAAGCTGAGCCAGCCGCGTAATCGCCGTCTCGACTTTATCTTGAGCGACGACCATTAAATCAGCGAGTTCATCTATCACAAGAACAATATAAGGAAGATGCCTCGGAAGATCGTCTCCGGATGTCCCGTTGCTCAAATCCTTTTGTTTGCGATGATTGAACGCCTGAATGTTTCGTGTCCCGCAGGTCGCGAACATCTGATATCTTCTTTCCATTTCCGCCACCAGCCAGTTAAGCGTTCCTGCCGCCTTTCGAACATCGGTGACCACAGGAGTCAACATATGCGGGATATCCCGGTAAATGGCAAGCTCCACCATTTTTGGGTCCACCATCACAAATTTCAAATCTTCTGGAGACCTTGAAAACAAAAGGCCTGCGATCACGGAATTAAGACATACGGTTTTACCGCTTCCCGTGGCCCCCGCAATCAACAGGTGCGGCATATCCGTCAAATCGCTGATAATCGCCTTTCCACTCGTATCCTTTCCAAGCAGAAGCGGCAAATCACAACTTGTCTCGCGATATTCAATCGATTCGAGCAATTCGCGAAGGGAGACGATGGTGGTGGTCGAATTGGGAATCTCAATCCCCATCGCTGCCTTTCCTGGAATGGGCGTCAGAAACCGAATACTCGTTGCTTTGAGCGCCAGAGCCAAATCGTCTGAAAGACTCGTAATGCGGTTCACTTTGACGCCCGGTGCCGGCAGTAATTCATACCGAGTGATAACAGGGCCCTGCTCGATTTCGATGACTCTCGCCTCGATTCCGAAATCATGAAGCGTCTCTTCTAAAATCCGGGAAGTTCCCTGAAGGTCGTCTTCAATCGGAACCTGATTGGCTGAAGCGGGCTTCAAAAGATCAAGACGAGGCAGGCGATACTCGGCCAAAGTTTCTTTGGCCTGGGGCACGAGCGCCTCTTCTCCTTGATTCGCTTGAGTCTGGCGTTCTGCAACCGGTTTATTCTTCGCTTCTTTAAATTTTTTAATTTTAACGATGCGATTGAGCGCTTCTTTGAAAGCGGTTTCCTTTTTAAACTCCTCCTCCTCAAGCTCGGCCACAATCGGTGAGTCTGTCTTTTTTCCCTCAGGGATCGTGTACTTTTTAACCTTTGGCGCGACGAACCGCCCAAGCAAACCACCCTGTGGTTCAAAAGACTTGGATGGCTTTAAGGAAGGACTCCTTTTCCAACGCGGCCATACCGCGCGCACCTCTTCAATCTTTCCTTTCGCGCGTTCGAGGAGACGCTCGAACAAAGGATAAAGTAAGAAGTCGGTCGCTAAAATCAAAGACAGCGCCAGACAGCACGCCGAAATGATCAAACCGCCAATCACCCCGAAATATCGCTCTAGATTTCCAGAAATAAAATAACCCACAAGACCGCCCGCGGTCACCTTCCAAGCGTCCTGGGTTAAGAGCGAAAAGAGGCTTGAAATGGAGAGAATCGAGATACCAATCCCAACAAATTCCATCCACTTTTTCTGGGGAACTTTCTGGAGGAAGAAGCAACTCGCCCAAAAAAGAAATAAAAGCGGGATACTAAAAGCACTCAGACCCAGCGAAAGGCGAAGAACGTGCGCCAGATAAACTCCGCTGATTCCCGTTACGTTTCGATATTCCTGATTCGGATGAGACGTGTAAAAGGGATGATCGTTCGGATGAAAAAAGAGAAGGCTCACAAGCGTAAATAGTCCTATGAGGAGGAATAAAACACCCAAAACTTCATTGAGTCTTTCCTCTTTAAGTTTTTTCGACTTCATGATTTGCTTCAGTGGTTCGACTCACTTGATTTTGTCTATTCGCTCACCACTCGTACTGAGCAAGCTTGAAATTATGAGTTCACAATTTCAAGCGCGTCGAGGTATCAGTGGCCCGTATGTCCAAAACCCCCTTCATTTCTTAATGTAACGTCCAATTCATCCACGATCTTGAAGTCGCCCGTAACATATGGTGAGACAATCATTTGCGCAATCCGCATTCCCCGCTTAATCGTAAAGCGCTCTTGACCCAAATTAATGAGGATCACTTGAATTTCGCCGCGATAATCCGAGTCGATCGTTCCGGGAGAATTTAAAAGCCCAATTCCATGTCTTAATGCCAGCCCGCTTCGAGGTCGAATTTGAGCTTCATAGCCGAAGGGAAGACTCACGGCGAGTCCTGTGGGAACGAGACAACGCTCGCCAGGAAGAAGTTGAATGTCATGATCAACGGCCGCGGCGAGATCCATGCCGCTTGCTCCTTCGCTTGAATAAGAAGGAAGTTCCAACCCCGCGTGGTGCGGGAGTCGCTTCACCAAAATTTGAGCCGTGTCAGATTTCATCCCATCACCTCTGGAAACAGAGTACAGAAAACAGAGTACTGAGAACAGAATTAATAATAACTCCAAATCCCAAATAACAAATTACAAACCATGGTGAAAAAATAATAACCGAAAAATTTGGTCATCTGAAATGGTCGTTGGCTTGTGATTTGGTACTTGGAATTTGGAATTTATCCTTTTCTGGTTTCTGTACTCTGTACTCTGTTCTCTTTGTTCAGATGGGATCACCACAAATTATTTGGATTCAGTTTCTTGCAAAGCTTGCTTGCGGCTGAGATTAATTTTTCCTTGTTCGTCTATGGAAATCACTTTGACCGGAAAGACATCGCCTACTTTCACATGGTCCTCCACCTTTTTCACATAGCCCTCAGCCAGCTCAGAAACATGGACCAATCCATCCGTCCCCGGGATAATTTCGCAGAACACGCCAAAGGGCATGATTTTTCGAGCGCGGGCTTGATAGATTTTACCTACTTGTGCCTCTTCGGTAATGGCATTGATGCGCTGAATCGCAATTTCTGAAGCCTTCGCATCATTAGAAGCCACGAGGACGCGGCCGTCATCTTCAATATCAACGGTGGCTCCGCTTTCTTCAATGATTTTTCGAATATTCTTTCCTCCCGGACCGATCAGTTCCCCGATCTTCTCGGGATTAATTTTTAACATGGTAATTCGCGGAGCATAGCTGGACAGGTCCGAGCGCGGGCGAGGAATCGACTTGAGCATGATCTCCAAGATTTTAAGCCGCGCTTCCTTGGCATCTTGAAGGGCCGTTTTCAGGATGTCCGTGGTAACGCCGCCAATTTTGATGTCCATTTGAATCGACGTAATTCCATTGGCCGTTCCTGCTACCTTAAAATCCATATCCCCCAAATGGTCTTCAATGCCGGCAATATCCGTCAAGACGCGCCATTTGCTTCCTTCCTTCACCAGTCCCATCGCAATGCCACTGACGGGTGCTTTCACGGGAACGCCTGCATCCATAAGCGCGAGTGAGGCACTGCACACGGTCGCCATAGAACTAGAACCGTTGGATTCCAAAATGTCGGAAACGACGCGAACCACATAAGGAAACTCTTCCTCAGACGGTATCACAGGTTTTAAAGCACGCTCGGCCAGTGCCCCATGGCCAATCTCTCGGCGACCCGGTCCTCGATTGGGTTTCACTTCGCCAACGCTAAAGGGTGGGAAATTATAATGGAGCATAAAACGCTTAAATGTTTCTCCTTCCAATGCATCGATCTTTTGTTCATCTCGTCCTGAGCCCAGCGTGGTTACGGCAAGACTCTGAGTTTCGCCACGCGTAAACAGCGCAGAACCATGCGTCCTTGGGAGAATTCCTACTTCACAAGTGATCGTACGAAATTCCTTAAAACCGCGACCGTCCGGCCGTTCGCCTTTTTCCAAAATAAGAGACCGCACGTCGTTCTGTTCCAATTCATCAAAGACCGATTTCACTTCAATTTCTTTAAACTCAGGGTTGGCCGTGTCAAAAAGGCCAAGCACTTGTTGATAAAGAAGATCTTTGCCAGCTATTCGCTCCTCTTTTGTTTTAAGACGAAAAATGGGAAGAAATTTATTTTTCACATGGGCTTCTACTTTAGAGCGAATTTCCTCCGGAACGGGTTTCGGTTCGGGTTTGCACTTCGGGCGCCCGCATTTTCGAGCGAGTTCGCGCTGAATGTGAACCATTGCTTTTACTTGCTCCCGCCCAAACTGAATTGCTTGATTCATCATCTCTTCCGAAAACTCAGAAGCGCCGCCTTCGATCATGACGATATTCTCCTCCGTCGCCGCCAAAACCAAATCGAGCGTACTTTTCTCAAGCTGAGTGTAAGTAGGATTCGCGATCCATTTCCCATCCACATAACCCACCCGAACACCTCCAATGGGCATTTCAAATGGGACCTGAGAAATCATGAGTGCAGCCGAAGCACCTATAATGGAAAGAATATCTGGATTTGCTTCCCCATCTGCAGAAAGCACGGTCGACATGATTTGAACTTCATTATAGTAATGCTCGGGAAAAAGAGGCCTGAGAGGCCGATCAATCAAGCGGGAAGTAAGGATTTCCTTCTCGCTAGGACGGCCTTCCCTTTTAAAAAATCCGCCCGGAATTTTACCCGCAGCATAGGTCCTTTCTCGATAGTCGACCGTGAGCGGAAAGAAATCCTGCTCGTCTTTAACCTCCTTTGACTCGACGACGGTCGTTAAGACAACCGTACCGCCGCTTTGAACCGTCACGGCACCGTCCGATTGTTTGGCCATACGGCCTGTTTCTATGATTAAGTCCTCGGAACCAATTTTTGTAGCCACTTTTGTGATCATGTTTTTATCGTTTCCCTTTTCTCTATCACCGTCATTACGGGTATAAAGGATTTATACCCGTAATGGCGAGAAAGTTATTTCCTTAAGTCAAGTTGCGTAATCAACTTCTTGTAGCGCTCGGGGCTCTGGCGTTCTAAATAGGCGAGCAGACGCTTCCGTTTTTCAACCAATCCAATCAGTCCTCGGCGAGAATGGTGGTCCTTCTTATGGATTTTTGAATGCCCCGTTAATTGGTTGATGCGCGAAGTTAAAAGTGCAATTTGAACTTCACTTGATCCCGTGTCAGACTGAGCACGCTGATATTTCTTAATGGTAGCCGTTTTGTTCTCTTCACTTATCGACATAATTGTTCTATCTCCTTCAATGAGCACGCAACTTATGAAACGCAGTAAACATAAGTTGCTGTGCGAATTGAACCCAGCACTAATTTTACAACAACAGTGAGGCCTTTATGCGCCTCTTAAGGTGGGTTCTTGATTGGCCATAATGTTTCAGTTTTCGTTCCCTTGCTCTCGCATCTTCCTCTGCTAAATAAGCTTCATAATATACTAGTTTCCAAGTCCGGCCATCGTTATTATGTTCCGATAGTCTTCTATCCAAATTATTTGTATACCCATAATACAGCTCCTCGTTATGTCTATTTTGTAAAACGTATCTGTAAAACATGTAAAATTAGTGCTGGGTCAAATTCAGCCAGCAAACTTACGTCACTTTGTTCCGTAAGTTTGGGCTTCATTAAACCATCTTTGCCCGGCTTCTATATCCTCTCTAATTTGTTTTCGGAGCGCCTCAGGGTCGCGAAAAGCAACCTCTGGACGCAGACGTGCACCGATGGTAACTTCCACCGTTTTACCATTCAATTCCCCATCAAAATCTAAAATATGAACTTCTGGAATCGCCGCGTTATCTCCAGCGAAAGTGGGCCTTCTTCCATAATTCATAAGCGCCCTCAAGCGAGCTCCGATGAGGCGCGCTTCAAAACTGGCCCAACCTTTCGTGCGTTCCATCAGGCGACATTCCATGATTCGAACCCAAGTTGCATAAACTCCTTCCGGCGGCATTACTTCGCTGTGCGGATCCAGATTGAGCGTCGGAAAACCAAGACCCCTCCCACGGCCGCTGCCTGAAATGACCGTACCAAAAAAAGAATAAGGCCTTCCTAAAAGCGCTCCAGCTTCCTCTAACTTTCCGTCGCGAACCAAAAAGCGGATCGCGCTGCTTGAGACGTTCTGGCCCTTCACTTGAAAGGGTGGAGCCTCGAAAAATCTAAATCCGTATTGATCGGCTAGCTGCCTCATCAAGTTGCTGTCACCCAAACGGTTATGACCAAAACGAGCATTATATCCAAGACAGACTTCACGGGCACCTAACCGCTCAACAAAAATGTCACGGACGAATGCGTCCGGATTTTTCTCCGATAGAGAGATCGTAAAGTCAACCAAGAAACACAATTCCACCCCTGCTTGCTTCAGGAGAAAAAGTTTGTGAATGAGCGAACTTAAAATCGGAGGATCCTCTCTTCGGTGTAACACCCGCTGAGGATGCTCCTTAAACGTAAAAATGGACGCCGTTCCGCCAATTTGCGCTGCGCGCTCACGAACCGTCTTGATAATTTCTAAATGCCCCAGGTGCACGCCGTCAAAATTCCCTAACGCCACAACGAGCCGAGGATAATCTTCTTTTCGAAACTGGCTAAGATCTGTGACAATCTTCATCCCATCACCGCCACGGCAGGAGCACGATTTAAGAAGCAATTTTGTGCTTCGAGTGAAGCGTGCTCTTCAATTTTCGTCGAAAATACGCCGCTCACCTTAAGAGGAGGCGGCGTACGCGGAGGTGATGGGATCAACGAACTGCCGAAACCGGCTCCTGAATGATTTGGAGCAATTTCCCGGAATCCAATCTCTTCAATTCACTGATCGTAACTGCATCCTCCAGACGAAACGAACCGCTTCGAACACGACGCAATTGGGATAAAACGGCAAAACACCCGAGTGACTCTCCCAAATCGTTTACCAGCGTTCTCAAATACGTCCCTTTTGAAACACGCGCAAAAAAACGTACTTTGGGAAGATCGATCGCTTCGATCCGGAACTCATAAACCGTTACCGTCCGCTTGGGACGATCTACCACCTTGCCTGCGCGCGCCAGTCGATACAAGCGAATGCCTTGGTGTTTGAGCGCAGAGACCATGGGAGGAATTTGTTCCAAAACGCCTGTAAATTTACGAAATACCTCCTCAATATTTTCTCGAGAAATACCCGTCCAATCGCCCCGGCCCAGGACCGCACCCGAGGCATCATGGGTGTCTGTTTTGATTCCAAGCTCGATGGTGCCGTAATAATCTTTATCACAGGAGGAAAGTTCGCCAGACCTTTTTGTCGCTCCTGCTAAGAGAATCACTAAAACACCCGTTGCCAAGGGATCCAAAGTCCCTGCGTGTCCCACCTTGCGGATACGGAAGCGACCGCGGATAAAGGCACAAACATCATGGGAAGTCCATCCCGCCTCTTTGTCAACCACCAAAATTCCACTCAATTGCGGCGAATCCATCACTTAGAAACTTGTTTTTTGGTTTTGTTTTGCGAGCGCCAATTTGATTTGTTCCAAAATCTTCCGCGTGGCCTCTTCTAGAGTTCCGTGGATCGTGCACCCCGCCGCCTTCTTGTGGCCTCCCCCTCCAAAATAAGCGGCCACTTGTGCGACATCGTAATCGCCCCGGGAACGAAACGAAACCTTGACCTGTCCATCCTGTGAACCGTCCATTTCACTCATAAAAAAAGCAAACTGCACTTCTTTAATATACTTCAGAAAATCAATAAAACCTTCCGTATCTTCATACGTTGCCCCTGTTCGCTTCAAATCATTGCGCGTCAGGCCCACCCATGCAATGGTTCCATCCGGGCTCCTCTGCACCTTACCCAAAAGCAAACTGTACAATTGAATTTTCTCCAGGGAATAAGTCGCATAAAGCTCGTCATTGATTTTTTCAATGTCAATTCCCGTTTGAATCAACTCTGATGCGATTTGATGAGATTTCACAGTGGTATTACTATATTTAAAAGATCCGGTATCTGTGGAAATAGATACATAAAGGCACGTTGCCTCTTCCTGATTCAACTTCATTTTAAACCATTTAAAAATATCATAGACCACCTCACCTGCCGCAGAAGCCGAAGGCCGAATGTAATTATAATGGCCGAAATGCGTGTTACTGATGTGGTGATCAATATTGAAAATTTCTGTGGTAGGTGCCAAAAGACTTTGAACGCTTCCGACGCGTTCGAGTGTCGGGCAATCTGCCACGACAAGGGCATCAAATTTACGGCCCTCCGGTACTTCTTTCACTTGGCGCCACCTCTTCGCGGGGAGACAAGCAAGCCGCTCCGGAAAGGGATCTTCACATGCGATCAAGGTTTTTTTCCCGAGCCGTCTCAGAAGCGATTCCAACGCGAGAATGGAGCCAATCGCATCGCCCTCCGGACTCACATGTGAGGCGAGCAAGAAATTATCTTTGTTTTTAAGCGCTCGGCAAAACATTGCGAGGGAATCGTTTTTATGCCGCGCTTTTCTTCTACGCTTCGTCGTGTATTTTTTTAATGATTCCATCGATTTTCATTGCCTCATTAAGTGATTCGTCAAAGATAAATGACAAGTGCGGCGTAAAACGTAACTTCAAGGAAGCTGCAATATCGTGTTGTAAAAATCCACGCGCCTGTTCTAGGCCTTTCCGAGTCTCTTCTCTGGCACTCTGCGTGCCGAGTACACTGTAAAAAACACGCGCGTATTTAAGGTCGTCGCTCATCTTGACATCGGTAATCGTCATAAAGCCAATGCGCTCGTCCCGAAGCCCCTTAGAAAGCCTGGACGCCAACTCATGTTTCACCAAAGCTGCAACTCGATCGGCACGTTTTCCCTGCATGGTCAAAAAATTTCTATCCGCTGGTTCGTCATTTCAGTTTCCCGTTCCGCACGAACGAAATCGGCGACATAATTCAACGTCTGATCCACAAATTTCTTCTCCCCGCCGACCGCTACGACTACGACCAGGCTCGATTGCCACAGATCCATGCCGTCGAGCTCAGCAACCGATACATTAAAACGCTTCCTCATCCGAGTTACGAGACTTTTTAAGATCATGCGCTTTTCCTTAAGCGACTGGGGCTTAGGAAAATGAAGCTCCAACTGGAGTGTTCCAATAATCACGTGTAAATAGAGTACAGAGAACAGCGTACAGAGAACAGAGTAGAACAAAAAAGCGTGCGGAGTCTGGTTTCTGTACTCTGGTTTCTGTGCTCTTGGCTCATACGAGTTTCGCGGCTATTTTTTCGATGCGATACGATTCGAGGATATCTCCTTGCTGTAACTGGCCGAATCCTTCCACGACAACCCCACAATCGTAACCCTCTTGGACTTCACGGGTGTCCTCTTTAAAGCGTTTCAGCGACGAAAGCTTTCCCGTATGGACGACAATATTATTTCGAATCACGCGAATATGGTGATTTCGTGCCAGTTTTCCCTTGCGGACGACGGCCCCGCCAATGGTTCCGATGCGGGAGGACTGAAAGATCCGAACGATTTCGGTCCGCCCTTCAACCACCTCCTTCATGGTAGGCTCGAGAAGTCCTTCCATCGCTTTTCGAACGTCTTCCAGGGCTTCATAAATAATACTATAAAAGCGCACATCGACACCTTCTCGTTCACTCAAGAGCTGGGCCCGGTCATCGGCTTTGACGTGAAATCCAATCACAATGGCGTCCGAAGCCACTGCAAGCATGATGTCCGATTCATTGATCCCGCCAACGCCGCCATGAATGACTCGGATTTTTATTTTCTCAGACGTGACTTGTTCCAGAGACTGAGCAAGTGCTTCCACCGAACCTTGCACGTCCGCCTTGATGATCAATTTGAGCTCCTTGACGCGCCCCTCCTTCATTTGACTGTAAAGATCTTCCAAAGAAAGATGTTTCGGATGAAATCCCTTGATCGCCCGCTCGCGCATTTCAAGGGATCTTTTCTCAGCGATTTTTCGCGCTACTTTTTCATCACCGACGACCGTAAAAATCTCACCTGCCTCGGGCGTCCCCGAAAGTCCCAAAACTTCAACCGCATAAGAAGGAGCTGCCTCTTTAACGGATTTACCGCGGTCGTTCTTAAGCGCCCGCACCCGTCCATAGTGTTGGCCGACCACAACCAGATCGCCGACGCGAAGGGTCCCTCTTTGCACGAGTACCGTAGCCACCGAACCTTGTCCCTTTGTCAACTTCGCTTCGATCACTGTCCCTTGAGCCGATCGATCCGGATTCGTCTTGAGCTCCAGCACTTCGGCTTCCAAAAGAAGCATTTCTAAAAGTTCGTCAATCCCCTTTCCGGTTTTCGCTGATACTTTAACACAAATTGTCTTACCGCCCCATTCCTCAGGCGTGAGGCCCAGCTTCTGCAGTCCCCCCATGACGCGTTGAGGATCTGCGGTTGGCAAATCGCTTTTATTCAGGGCGACGACGATGGGACACCCTGCAGCGCGTGCGTGGTCTACGGCTTCAAGGGTCTGCGGCATGACTCCATCATCGGCAGCAACCACCAAAACGACGACGTCAGTGACATTGGCTCCGCGAGCCCGCATCGCGGTAAATGCTTCATGACCTGGCGTATCCAAAAATGTGACATGCCCTTTTCCGGAAATTTCAACACCATAAGCGCCAATATGCTGTGTGATCTGCCCCGCTTCCTTGTCGGCCACATGAGTCTTTCGAATGGCGTCGAGCAAAGAAGTCTTCCCGTGGTCCACATGACCCATGAGCGTTACCACTGGCGGCCTGGCTTTTAATTTCTTAGGATCCTCTTTGGAATTTTCAAAAATGGTCTTGGTTTCCTTATCCTCTATTTTTTCAATTTCAATTCCCAACACCTCGCTGGCCTTCCAAACGATTTCTTCATTGAGGAGTTGATTCACATTTGCAAAAATGCCGATGCCAATCAGGGTTTTAATGAGTTCGGCAACGCGAATTTTTAATTTCTCGGCCAAAGCACCGACCGTGATCGGCATTTCAACTTGGATCGGGACGCGCTTTGGAGGAATTTTTGGCGCGGGCGCCACCGCTGTTTCTGGCTTCGGCTCGAGCCGAGGAGATTCTAATTTCGCCGCCTTCGGCGGGGCTGCTTTCGCTTCTGAAACCTCAAGTTTTGCCGGTTTGGCCGGAGCCGAGATTTTCTCGGCGATCTTGATTTCTGGTTTCTTGGTTTCTTTGACTTCTTCAACTGCTTTCGGTTGTTTTGACCGCTTTGAGGGAACTTCTTCTTTTTTATGAACCGTCTTCTTCTCGGCGCCTTTCGAAACTGCCTTACGGGCAGGTTCTTTCTGTGCGACCAAAGTTTTCGATGAAACTGACTTTTTTAACATGGCGTCGACCACTTTAACATCAAGAAGCTCCATGTGGCTCTGCGCCTTGACACCGTACTTTTTAAGCTCGGTGATCAATTCCTTGCTGGGCATTTTTAATTTCTTTGCAAGTTCGTGGACGCGCATCTCAGTGTTCCTTTTCAGAATCCCCCTCTTGAGCTCCAGTCGGCTGATCTTCATCCTTAGGATCGGACCCTCCTCCGCGGTTAGCCCCCCGAGATGCGGGAGCGGATTTGGACGGGACTTGTCCTAAAATAGCTTCGTGTGCTGCTTGAATTAACTTTTCTGCCGTCTTCAAACCGATCCCCTCGATCTTAGAAAGATCCTCTGGAGTTGATTTCAACAGATCCTTGACGCTCGTAATACGAGCGGCCCTCAAAATTTCTTCCGTTTTAGCGCCCACTCCTTTAAGCGAGCTGAGCGGAATTCTTTGGCTCGTACTTCTGATGTCGAGCGTCCAACCCACGAGTTTCGAGGCAAGCCGAACGTTTTGACCCTTCTTGCCGATGGCAAGCGAAAGCTGGTCTTCCTGAACGAAAATCTCGGCGGATTTGGTCTCGCGATTCAGCCGTATCTCAGCCAATTCAGCGGGGCTTAAAGCACTCCGAATGAACGCTTCCGGATCTTCGCTCCAGCGAACAATATCGATTTTTTCACCGCCGACTTCACGAACGATATTCTTCACCCGCTGACCGCGCATCCCGACACAGGACCCAACACAATCAACCTTTGAGTCGTTGGAAACCACGGCAATCTTGGTACGAGAACCTACTTCGCGGGCAATCGCTTTTACTTCGACAATATGGTCGTGAATCTCGGGAACTTCAAGCTCGAAGAGCTTCTTGACAAATTGGGCATGCGCCCGCGATACAATCACTTCAGGACCGCGTTCCGTCCGCTTCACCTCCAAAACATAAACCTTGATCGTATCTCCCTGGCGGTAATCATCGTAGGGCGACTGCTCCCGAGCCGGTAAAATTCCTTCCGTTTTTCCAAAATCCACCACGATGTGCTTATGGTCAATCCGATGAACGGTCCCGGTAGCGATATCGCCTTCTTTCTTTGTGAATTCATTATAAACAGATTCCCGCTCTGCTTCACGAATCTTTTGAATGATCACCTGTTTCGCCGTCTGGGCAGCAATCCGGCCGAAATCCGCCTTAAAGACTTCCTTGCCTTTTTCAAAGAGTTGGATATCCGCTGTCCGAGGGTTAATTTGAACATCTACTTCGTCCGGATTTGCAAACGTCTTACGGCAGGCAGAGAGCAGAGCCACGCGCAGCGCTTCCAGGAGCACTTCTTTTTTAACGCTCTTCTCTTTCTCTATATATTCTAATGTGTTAAGCAATTCCTGAC
>JACQQP010000160.1 GCA_016206945.1 Candidatus Omnitrophota bacterium
ACTCCCCGATGGCTCAACTAACTAAATAAGTGAATAATCTCAGGCCTGTTTGAAACCTTCTAACCCATGTGTTATCTTTGCCTTAGATCAAATGAAACTACAACTTATGGAGCAGAGCGACATAAGTTGTGTAGTTAAATTTGACCCAGCACCCACCTGGTCTTTTCAGAAGTCAAGTGGGTGCTGGGTTCAATTCGGACAGATCAGTTACGGAGTCCAGAGGACGACGTAACTGATGTCCTCATTAAAGGAGGGACAAAACGAATGAAGTCAGGGAGAGTTTTAGCAACATTACTCGCGCTAACCTTTGCTGTTGGCATTCCTGCACTAGCTGCTAAAGAAGAAAAAGATGTGGCCGTACCTGCTTTGAGCGACCTTGCGCTCTTAGGAGTTCAAAACCGAACGGCGTTGGGTCAAGATATCGGGGCCGAACAACTGGCTCTGGCGCCCGAAGCCGGACGGCTCAGGTGGCTTGACATTAACCGCGACCTCCAGATCAATGATTTTGACGCCAAGCAATTTCAATCCATCGTTGAACAATTAAAGGGCGAAACACTCACAGGTTTGCAGCTTACGATTCGATTTCGAGGAGAGCAAAAGAACCAAGGTGAATCATTTCCGATGCTTTACGACTTGGACCGAGACGCCATGTTCACGCCCTATGATGTCGATTATTTCACGGACGTCATTAATCAACTGGACGAAGGCGCCACTCGCGGAAAAGAACTCATCCATAAATTCAGACATCGGATCTTTCCGCCCGCGCTGAATCCAGAAATAAGAAGTAAGAAATAAGCAGTAAAGAACTACGTAAGCACAGTATCTCGAACACAATCGGAGTTTTAAAGGAATCCTGAGTAAAAACTTTTCCGTTGCCGATCAGTGTTCCACATTGAATCTTTTTCTTACCCCTTACTTCTTATTCCTTATTCCTTACTTCTTGCATCTTTGTTCTTTTCACTCGCGGCGCTCTGTAATGTGATGGCGGATGTCGATTCCCTTGGCAACGTAAATCACATCCTCCGCGATATTGGTGGCCAAATCGCCAATCCGCTCCAAATTATGCGCGACCATAATTAAACTGACGGCCTGTGGCACTTCAATCGACTGCTTCTTCATCGCCTGCTGAAGGTCGCTATAAATCCGGTCCTTCAAATCATCAAGCTCATCATCTTGCTCACAGATGGCTTTCGC
This sequence comes from Candidatus Omnitrophota bacterium, assembly GCA_016206945.1. Classification (GTDB taxonomy): domain Bacteria; phylum Omnitrophota; class Omnitrophia; order Omnitrophales; family Danuiimicrobiaceae; genus 01-FULL-45-10b. Next base: position 1,195 of record JACQQP010000160.1, read on the forward strand.
CTGTACGGCGTCCCTTTCTACAAAGGAATCCAAGGAGTCCTTCAACATTTTGGTTGCCAACTCTGCCATCTTGGGGATTTCAAGATGGGTCTTGAGTGGAATTTCACGGTTCAGGGTAACCGCATTCTCAGCAATGTTCACCGCCTGATCTCCTGCCCGTTCTAGATCACTATTGATCTTTAAGGCCATCGTGATGAAACGCAAATCCACTGCGGTTGGCTGTCTCAAGGCAATGAGTTCATGACCAAACTCATCGATCTCAATCTCAAGAATATTAATTCTCTGATCTCCTTGAATAATTTCTTCAGCCAATTTTGTATCCCGTTTCATGAGCGACTCCACCGCCTTCTGAATGGCTTCCTCAACGATGAGACCCATCTTGAACAGTTTGTCTTTAAGCTGTACCAGTTCCTCATCAAAATGACGTTGCATGGTGAACGACCTCCAGTACCTAAATCAGTGTACAGAGAACAGAGTACAGAGTACAGAAAAAATGCGTGTCATTCCCGAATGTCTTTATCGGGAATTTAGACTCCCGCTTAAAACGTGCGGGAATAACATTCCGCATCTGTTCTCTGTACTCTGGTTTCTGTTCTCTTTCCATTAACCGAACCTGCCGGTTATATAATCTTCAGTTTCCCTCCTGAGCGGCCGCGTAAATAGGCGCTGCGTCGAACCGTACTCAATCAACTCCCCCAAATAAAAATACGCCGCACGGCTGCTGACTCGCGCAGCCTGCTGCATGTTATGAGTGACAATCACAATCGTATACTTTTTCCGAAGTTCACGCATGAGTTCTTCAATTCGCTCTGTGGCAATGGGATCAAGTGCCGAGCAAGGTTCATCCATTAAGAGAATGTCTGCTTCTACGGCGAGGAGACGCGCGATGCAAAGTCTCTGCTGTTGTTCGCCCGAAAGCGTAAGGGCTAAATCTCGAAGGCGGTCCTTCAAATCGTTCCACAGACCAACGGCTTTAAGACTTCGCTCCACAATTTCCGGAAACTGTTTTCTGGACGCAAAATGATGGATGGAAGGCCCATAGGCGATATTGTCAAAAATGGACAGCGGAAAGGGATTGGGCCTTTGAAAAACCATTCCAACTTTTTTGCGAAGGTGCACGAGATCCACAGAAGGACAATAAATATCTTCCCCATCGACAACGACTTCTCCCTCAATCCGAACGCCGCTCACCAGATCATTCATTCGGTTGAAACATCTTAGGAGCGTCGACTTGCCACAGCCCGACGGTCCGATGATCGCGGTAATCTCGCGCTCTGGAATCTCAAGTTTTACATTCTTAAGCGCTTGAAATTTCCCGTAGTAGAAATTTAGAGCTTTTACTTTGATCTTAGCGTCAGCCATACCGACCTGAAATGTATCCTTCTGTACGCCCGTCCTTAGGAACCGTAAATATTTTCTGTGTCTGATCAATCTCAACCAACTCGCCCATCAGGAAAAACGCAACGCGATCACTCACCCGCGCTGCCTGCTTGGTATTATTGGTGACGAGAATGAGCGTGTATCTTCTTTTCAACTCTCTCATGGCATCTTCAATTTTAGCGGTTGAAATGGGATCCAGTCCCGAACAAGGTTCATCAAAAAGAATGACTTCAGGCTCAAGAGCAAGGGTTCGAGCGATGCAAAGCCGCTGCTGCTGCCCTCCTGAAAGTTTCATCGCTGATTCATGAAGCCTGTCTTTGACCTCATCCCACAAAAAGGCAGACTTTAAACTTTGCTCCACGATTTCTTGCAACCGTTTTCGGCTATGGACGCCGTCCCGGCGAGGCCCGTAAGCCAGATTTTCAAAAATGGAAATGGGAAGCGGCGTCGGAAGTGCAAACACCATCCCGACCTTTTTTCGAAGTTCAAACACATTCCACCTTCGATAGATGTCTTTACCGTCAATTAAAACCTCGCCTTCGAAACGGTAACGAGGATCCAGGTCGTTTAAACGATTCAAAGTTCTCAGACACGTGGTTTTGCCACTATTAGCAGGGCCGATGATTCCCAAAATTTCATTTTCGTAGACTGAAAAATTTGCACTCCGAAGCGCTGGAATGCCAGCATAGGTAACTGTAAGATTTTTGACTTGTATTTTCTCGGCAACGTCTACCATTGCTTTTTTGCTCGGAAATAGCTACGGATAATCACAGCAACGAGATTGGCAATTACAATCAACCCCACCAAAACTAAGGCCGTTCCATATTGAAGTTCCAGACGGACATTGGGTACTTGGGTAGATAAAACATACAAGTGGTACGGAAGTGCCATGGCTTGATCAAAAATGGATTGTGGAAGCCTGGGCAAATAAAAGGCGGCAACCGTAAATAAAATAGGTGCCGTTTCTCCGGCTGCTCGGCTCACACTTAAAATAGTTCCGGTTAAAATCCCGGGAAGCGCATGGGGAAGGACTGCGTAACGGATCGTTTGCCACTTCGTTGCCCCGAGCGAGTAACTGACTTCTCGGAAAGATCGGGGCACAGATTGGAGCGCTTCCCTTGACGCCGTGATGATCACGGGAAGCACCATCACGGCAAGAGTTAAAGATCCTGCCAGTATGGAGGCGCCAAATTTCAAGAAGACGACAAAAAGCCCAAGACCAAAAAGTCCGTAAACGACAGAGGGAACCCCTGCTAAATTAACGATAGCAAGTTCAATGATTCGCGTAAGTAAATTCCGTTTAGAATATTCGGACAAATAAATAGCGGAAAAAATACCGATCGGAAGCGCAAAAACCAGTGTCCCGGCCACGAGATAAAAAGTCCCAACAATCGTAGGAAAAATCCCGCCAGAGCGCATTCCCATCCGCGGCATGGCCGTAAGAAACGCCCAGTTTAAAACACTGGAACCGCGTGAAATGATCACGATCAGCACCAAAATAACAGGAATAAGAATGATTAAAGTGGAAAGAAAAAGAAAAAAGAAAACGATTTTCTGTTCCACCTGAGCATTACCGAGTTTCATTCCATCACGTTCGAATCTGCTTCCCGTGGAGCGCAAAATCCGCTAACAGGTTGATCACAAAAGTAATAGCAAAGAGAACAATACCAATAGCAAAGAGTGCAAAATAATGCTCGCTTCCCTGCACCGTTTCACCCATTTCCGCAGCGATTGTGGCGGTCATGGTCCGAACAGGTGCAAAGAAACTCATCGGAATCACAGCGGCGTTCCCCGTAATCATCATCACTGCCATGGTTTCACCAACGACTCGACCAATTCCCAACATTACGGCAGCGATGATTCCAGAAGAGGCGCTCGGCAGAACAATTCTTCTGATCGTCTGCCATTGGGTCGCCCCCATGGCAATCGACCCTTCCCGATAACCCCGTGGAACTGCATTCAGTGCGTCTTCCATGATGCTCACAATAGTGGGCATCGCCATAAAAGCGAGCATAATGGAACCTGAGATAGCAGTGAGACCTGTTGGAAGCCCAAAAACTTTTTTCACCATGGGAACTAAAGTAACGAGTCCAATGAAACCAAGCACAATGCTTGGAATCGCTGCTAAAAGCTCGACGCCTGCTTTCAAAACTTCCTTAAGCCAACCAGGAGCAATTTCACCAATAAAAATGGCGCACGCAATGCCCAAGGGGACGGAGATGACGGTTGCGCCAAAGGTTACCCAAAGAGAACCAAGAATTAAAGGAAGGATTCCAAGACGAGGCGGTTCTGAAATCGGATACCAGTACTTGCCGAAGAGAAATTCAAACACCCCGACGTGTTCGAAAAGCATGAGCCCTTCCTTCAAAAGGAAGATAAAAATCAGAAGAACGAAAATGATTGAGGCAATCCCACTGGCGAAAATGAGCGCCTCAATTACAAACTCGTAATATCGTCGCATGCTCACTGGTTGACACCCCCTCACCTTAATCCTCTCCCCCTGTCCGCCACAAAGATGGCGGATCCGTCCTCTGGCGGAAAAGGGGGAGAGGGAGGGGTGAGGGGGAAGTAAAGTTTATCACTTATTGAGAGGGAATTGATTCGCTACGGAGAGGAACGAAGCGCATATCGAGAACGATAGACTGTCCTTTTTGGCTCAAAACAAAATCGATGAACTCCTTTACGATTCCTTGAGCCTCTCCAGGAAGATAAAAGAGAAGAGGCCGCGAAAGAGGATACGTCCCGTCGAGAGCATTTTCAACCGTGGGAGCGACATAAGTTTTGGTCTTCTCGCTTAATAGATTCAGCGCTTTTACACGCTCATTTAAATAACCAAGCCCAAAATAACCAATCGCTGTTTTATTTTCCGCCGCTTCTTGTTCAACCGCCTGAGAGGACAGCATCATCAAAACAGGAGGCGCGAATTCTTCCCGGCTATCTTTTTTACCTTTCCGAACCACTTCCTCTAAAAAATAAACGTGCGTTCCAGAATTCCGCTCCCGAGAAAGAACCAAAATGGGTTCATCTTTGCCTCCCAGCTCTTTCCAATTCTTGACTTTCCCCGTAAAGATATCCGAAAGCTGATCGATGGTGAGTTCACGAACAGGATTTTCAGGGTGAACAACGACGGCGAGCGCATCAATTCCCACTTGGATTTCTTTAATATCAAGCCCTTTTTGTCGGGCAAGCCCGTACTCTTTTTCACTCATTTCGCGTGAAGACTGAGCGATATTACAAGTTCCGTTCATCAAGGCTGCAATCCCTGTTCCGGAACCTCCGCCTGTTACAGCAATTAAAGCAGACGGATTCTCACCCATAAAAGCCTCGGCCCAAGCCTGGCCGAGGTTCACCATCGTATCAGAACCCTTAATTTGAATCGAGTGGGCGTCTTCGGCAAGAACAATTACCGGTAAACTGAGCGACGAAAACGTAAATAAGACAGCGGTGAGAACCCTGTTAAATAGGTGCTTCATATTCCCTACCTTTTCATTTTACTGCTTCGAGTGTACTCATGTTATATGAGTAAGGTGTGCGAACGGTGTAAAATCTATGTAAAATTTGGAGGGAAAGAAATTAAAGTCGACCTACTAAAACATCTTCGTGACACTCCAGAATTCCCCTAGTCTGACTCGGCGTACATTCAAGAATGGGATAAGCGCACAAAGCCACAACGGATCGGGCCTTCAGCCAGGATCCAATTTTTTTCTCATAAGCTTCGAACTGAGGCCAGTCCTTTCGAGACATAAATCCAACATCCCCAGCTATCCGAAGCCGGATAAAACCCTTTTTTTGTATTAATGCATGATACTTTTCCGCGTTGCCGATAGTCTGTCCCTCGTCAAAACTTTCACTCTTAAGATACCAGCTTTCAGAAGACATGATTTGAAACTGTTCACCTGAAACGCACAAAGAATACTGGGGAATCAATGCTTCCGCTGTCGCGCGGCAGAAATCCAAACTGTTTCGCCCAGAGACAAGCCAAAGACATGCCTCATTCTTCTCAAGCCCCGCTTGAAAGAATGGAATCATGATGGACAAGAAATCATCAGAACTTTTATAGAACTGGTAGAAGTGTTTGCCGGGAAGGACTGCATACCGCAGATCAAAATTTGTCACGTTCACCATTTCCCGCCTTCTTTCTCGTTTTCCAACAACCAATCATTTGTGAAAGCAAAGTAGGCAAGCAGGCTGATTGAATTATAGCACGCAAGTATCCGAGAACCAATAGGGAGGGCCGAAATAAAACAAAAAAAGGTGACAGGTGTTAACTCAAGGAAAAAAAGTTTGAGAAAAGTGTTGAGAAAGTGACATCCGCTGCCCACATCATCCTTTGATGACTCCGATGGGCCGCATTCTGACAACGCGTCTCGCAATTCCCGCCTCGTGTACGACGCGGACCACTTCATTGACATCTTTGTAGGCTGCAGGCTGTTCCTCGGCGATTCCTTTACGCCCGCGGCCCATGACAATCACGCCTTGCTTTTCGAGCTCCTGCTCAATAGAACGGCCTCGCGACTGGCGAACCGCTTGCGCCCGGCTCATGACCCGCCCCGCACCGTGGCACGTCGTTCCAAAAGTCTCCTCCAATGCTTGCGCGGTACCCAAAAGGAGGTATGAATTCCGACCCATATCTCCAGGAATGACAACGGGTTGGCCTAAATCCCGATAGACCTCTGGAAGTTCGGGATGGCCCGGCGGAAATGCGCGCGTCGCACCCTTTCGATGAACACAGAGAAGTTTCTCCTTCCCATCGACCTTATGCTTTTCAAATTTGGCAATATTGTGGGCGACATCATAAACGAGCGACATCCCCAAATCCCGCCAACTTCGTGAAAAAACTCCTTCGAATACACTTCGCGCCAGATGCATCAGGCACTGGCGATTGGCCCACGCGTAATTGGCCGCGGCACGCATCGCAGCGATGTAGCGTTTCCCC
>JACQQP010000179.1 GCA_016206945.1 Candidatus Omnitrophota bacterium
ACCAAATACTATAGGATCGGGACAGTCATTGATCCTTTCGACGGAAAGGATCAATGGCGTCCCATTCATAAATTTAAAGAACCAAATACTATAGGATCGGGACAGTCATTGATCCTTTCGACGGAAAGGATCAATGGCGGGATAGCCCCCGTGGGGCAAGGATGCCAAATAAAAAACGCCCGAACCGGCATTCCGAATCGCTCTCGGAAATACTGGTTCGGGCACACTTAAAATAACAATGGGCGCTCGGGCAGGCTCAGTTCAGATGTTTGGCCACAAGCTTGGTCATCTCAAACATATTGACCGTACGCTTTCCACCAAAAACCGCCTGAAGCGTCGCATCTGCATTAATGTTGCGCCTATTTGCAGAATCTTGAAGGTTGTTTCTTTTAATGTACTCCCAAATCTTTTTCGTCGCTTCGGTACGAGGAAGCGGCTGGGGTCCTACCACCTTCGCAAGTTCTGCGCTCGGCCTCAAGGCTTTCATAAATGCTGGGTTTGGCTTTCTCGGCATTCTTTCCTCCTTACTTAAGTTTCGCTTTGGTTAACAATGTGATTCAGAACGTTCCTGCTCACACGGAACTGGCTTTTGAAACAACGGGCTACATTATACAACATACGAAAAAATGATACAGCAGAAAGAAAAATTAATTGAGGGGTCGGGAAGTTCCCCCGACCCCTCACCCTCGCCAGCCTCATTGAATTTAGGTATTAAACTCAATGAGGCTGTTAGAGGGTTACCATAATAATGTAATCCCACGCCCGCCGAGCAAATCAGTGGCGGGCTTTGGGATGAGCCATCGGGAACACTTTAAAAACTCCCCGATTGCTCATTAATTTTCAGAACCCTTCCGGCCGATTAAAGGCTCTTCAAAAGGAAGAGCCACCACATTTGGATGATGGTCCGAAATTTGCTTGACCAGAACCGTGTTCATATCTTCCAACGTTCGGCCGAAATGCGGCGCAAATCGATAGGGACCGGAAGTATCCTTCGGATCCCGTAAGAAAGATTTCACGAAAACCCAGTCCAGACGATACTTTCCGATGACGGGCCCAAGCGGCCGCCGCACTTGAAAGCTCGTTTTATAACCTACCCGATCCCGCTGATTCGAATTGGAAAGGAGTCCGCTTTCCCCGTCAACAGAACGCTCGGAATCCCCGCGAAAATCGAACGCATAGCCATCATGAAACCGATAATTCTCGACGGCCTTAAAGAGCCCTGCCACATAATTGGGCGCGATCACCGGAATGTGGCGGGCGGTTGGGTTTTGGAAGTTTTTGGTGACATTCGAGACGGCGCGCGTCGTATTGACCAGAAGCGCCTGAGGAAGCACTTGGGTTGCGGCAAGCGAAAACCAATTCGTCGGGTTTTTGATTTGCCTCTTCACTTCGCGCCCTACCGAAGTAGGACTCAAATCGGTCGGCGCAGAATTAAAATCTCCTGCCATGACGACGGGGTTCGTAATGTTTTTGATGTATTCCAGAATCTCTTCAATTTGCGCCTGACGAGCCTTGGGCAAACATTTAATTTCCAAATGGACATTAATCACCGTAAGCGTATCATTCGGAAGACCCGGAACGTGGAGATCGACGCGCATGAAGATGCGGTTGCCTACTTTCATCTCGCGATGTAACTCCGAGAGAAAGAAAGTTTTTGCTCCGAGCCGCCGCGTTTTTTCAAGAAACGTTGTCCTTTGCTTCTCGCCCCAATACCAATCATAACCCTGATTGCGCAAGGGGAAAACGGTTACCGCCTTAATGGGATAGCGGCTTAAAACGGCCGAACCGAAGAGTCCCTTATATCGGGCAGGATCCACACGAAAATATTCCATCGCTTCCTCGTCCTTCACGCCTTCTTCAAATTCGATGGTCTCAAGACCAAGGTAAGCAGGGTCAATTTCAAGATAGGCCGCTCCGTAAGCGTAATTCATATCGAGGGCTTCCGCTAACTCTTTCGGCGCGTTTCGGTACTCAGACCGTTTCACGCCGATATCCATTTCCTGGAGAAGCACCACATCTGCTTCCGCCAGCAGATCACGTTCATAAAGCGCCGTCTGATACTTCTCGGAAGAGGGAGAAACTTTGGATGGATCAACCATGCTTTGATATTTTTGACGATCGGTAAAAACGGCGATGGCACCTTCGACTTCAAATGATTTCTCAATATTCCATGTGGCCACCCTCAGGAACGGACCTAATTCGGGATTGCGCCGTGCAGGAGGGCGCACGCCACGATAATAGGCCTCATTTGAAATAATGGGCGTCGTCCAAAGTTTTTTTAATTTGATCAAGAGCGGCCCGCTTGGATAAGGATTTTTAGAAAGGCTTATGAGTTCGTCAAACGAAAGGAGTTCAGGCGTTGAATATCGAACGAGATCGATAGAAGGCTGATCATTGAAACCAAATAAGAGCGATGCTGAAACTGAAATAAAAAATAAGGCGAAAGCAAATTTGATCTTCTTCACTAAGGAATTTAACGTCCCAATTCTAATCTGCGTTTAAACTCTGCCCAAGGAAAATGGTTGCCCGGACACTCGGTGTTTTTGCCGGGCACATCCCGATGTCGGATCACGCGTTCGGGAGGGATTCGGTAGTGAGCCATCAATGTATTCACAAGGAAAACCAGAGAGCCCAACTGTTTTTCACCGACGGACCGCTCAGAAAAATTTCCAATCACGCAGATCCCAATTCCATTTTCATTCATGCCCGCCGCGTTCGCATGCGCCCCATTCATCTGTTTAATCCAGCGCGGCCCCGCTTCAATTTGTCCTTCTTGTTTCCCTTGAGTTCCATTATCAATCAAAAAGTGATAACCCAACCCGTTCGGAAATCCCCTTCGGTAATGCACCCCGTCAATCGAAAGCGCATTCCCTTGGTGGGTCGCACTATGATGAATGACAATGTACCTCCATGGACGCGCGTTATATACAGGAATGATCGATTGAACCTGAGTGGCCCGAGGGATTAAAAGTCTCTGGCCCACAGAAATAGAGCTTCGATCCTTTAAGCCATTGGCATCCATAATCGACTGGATATCCACGCCATACATTTTGCTGATCCGCCATAGCGTTTCCATGCGGGCGACTTGATGATAAACATCCTGCCGAATCGAAACCGGAAGGTCCGGGCTCGAAACAACAGAACCCATCGGCGCGCCGACCGGCTGCGAGGAACTGCATCCGAACAATACAAAGGGAAACAGCAAAAAAAGAAAACGCCGCAACATTCCTTTTAGAATCTGAACCCAAAATGGCATAAGCAAAATCACTTTATCTTCCAGGTTATCTTAATCGGATGAAATGGGAGGGACTTAAGCCGATTTTTTAAGCTCTTTCGGAAGCGCTTCAATTTTTGCCGCAAGGATAAAATCATTTTCAGATAAACCGCCGATCGAATGAGTGGCCAAGGTCATGTCCAATTTGCGGTAACCCGTTAAGTGAAGGTCGGGATGATGATCTTCCGCTTCGGCCACTTCCGCGATACGATCCATCAGCTGAATCGCTGCCATAAAATCTTTCATGACGTAGTGACGCGTAATACTTTTTCCGTCAGAAGCCAAGGCCCAATCCGCAAGTCCTACCACATACTCCTTGGCCTGCTCGAAGGAAAAAGGGGTTGTTCCTTGCTGACAAGGCTCGCATTTCTTACGAGACAATTCGCCCGCGTTTAGTCTCATCTCTTAATTTGGTCTCCGTCTTGGATCCTCAAGCAAATCGCGAACCTCAAAATCCTCGGCGCCGAATTCCTTTGCGATTTCAATCAAAAGAGGACAATCTTCGTACGCCTCATTGAGAAGCGCTTCCCTCAAGTACGTCAAAGCGGTCATCTTTACCGGATGATGTGAAGTCCGCCTTCTCCCACCTATTTTATTCGAATTCGCCGCCCAAACCATAGTATTTTCCTCCTTTCTCCAAAAAATTCAACCAATAAAAAAGCCCATTACCGATTCTCTCGATAATGGGCCTTGTATTGCTTACTTGATTGTTCGAACTTAACTCAGATCGTTTCAAACCCTCCTAAGCCCACTACCGCGCCTAAGGCAGTGCTTATCGCAAGTCACACGATAAACCTGCCACACGGTGTGCCGCATTGAGCTTTTCGTAATCGTTGGGGTCTGAAACCTATTTTCCATATAAATGTAACCTCAAAACAAACGCATTATGGCCTAATTGGACGATTTTGTCAAATGACCCTTGCGTCTGGTAAAAAAGAAGGCCCAAAGGATCGCAAGAAGCGCCAGGACCGAGGCTGAAATCAAGCCAATATTAGGCGCTCGAGACACTACTTCAAGCGTATAACTGCTAAACTGATCTGTAAAATCAGCGGCCCGAAAATCCCAAACGGCTGTCCGCTCATGGATTTGATTGGCATTCGTCTTCACCACTTTTCCCGGAAGCGTTACTTCAGAGTGAAATTGAAATTTCGGTAAAATTTCTTCTATCATTCTCTTCCGAGCAAGTGCCTCTACTTCTGCTGGAGAAGGCGGCGCGGCATTTTCTCCAGAAACTTCTTTTGTTTGTGCATCCGCTTGACCTTGGGCAGCAGTCTGAACCAATGCCAGTTCCTTTTTGAGATCGTGAAGAAGGATGGCGATGAGATGGCGGATTTGAAATACCTCTTGGTAGGAATATGCGGTCACAAATAAGGATCTCTTTCGTTTCAACTCAATTTGATTGGAAGTACCGATTTCCTGATCAAAAGGTTCCGGGACTTTAAGTTCATCACGCAATTCCTTTCGCTTTTCCTCAGTCAAGTTTGCCGTCAAAGAGGAAACCGCATAACGGAAATCGCTCGTAAACAAACTTGAATTCGCAAAACGTCCTTTTGCATGGATCCGGTGCTGCATACCTCCCAAAAGCGACGGTCCAGGCTGACTTTCAACTGCTTTGATCTCCCACTGTGGCCCTTCGGGCGCGAGGAATCGATCGGCGCCGCGCCCATTGATTTGAACCTCGCGCTCTATCGCGCCATTTCGATGTATCGTGGTTTTAAAATTGAAATTCGTTTCAAAACACCCACTTAAAAAAAGCAGCGCAAAAAAATAAAGAACAGCACGCCTCATTGATTTCTCCTTTTGCTTTATTGTATGTCGATCACTTTAAAAAGCAAGCTCCGTCTAAGCAGCAACATCTCCTAAAGTATGGGGCTTATTAAAAATTTCAAGGTCTCATTGACTTTGAGGTAAAGCCTTCTTAGAATAGGCCTCCTATGGAAAAAAAACTTAAAGAGCTTGCTCGGCTCGTTCAAGGAACGGTCGTCGGGGATGGCGAAACCGTTATTTCAGGAATTACTTCTGCCGAATTGCCGCAAGCAGGCTGTCTTGCTTACCTGACAGACTCCAAAAAACTTTCTGAAATGGAAATCTCTCCTGTCGCCGCCCTGATCGTGCCCAATGAAATTCGCTCTTCCAAAAAGCCCCTGATCCAATCGGAAAACCCAAAACTGGCCTGGTCCGTCTTGCTGGGCCTTTTTGAACCTCCAAGAGGCTTTTCCAAAACCATTTCGGAGAAAGCCTTTATCGCGAAGAGCGCTGAGATCGGAAAAGAAGTGACCATCGAACCTTTCGCTTTCATCGGGGAGCGGGCCAGACTTGGCAATCGATCTGTCGTTCGTTCCTATAGTTACATCGGTGAAGAAACGAAAATCGGAGAAGACTCAGTCATTCATCCCCATGTTGTGCTTTATCCCAAGACTCAAATAGGAAATCGCGTCATCATTCACGCAGGTTCCATTATTGGGGCAGACGGTTTCGGATATGTCTTCGATGGGGCGAAACAGGCGAAAATCCCACAAGTGGGAAATGTGGTGATTAAAGACGACGTGGAAATCGGTGCCTGCGTCACAATTGACCGCGCCACCATCGGTTCCACTGTGATTGGCCAAGGGGTTAAAATTGATAACCTCGTTCAAATCGCCCATAATGTAGAAATTGGAAGCCACACTTGTCTTTCGGCACAGGTGGGAATTTCGGGGAGTTCCAAAGTGGGAAATTATGTCACGATGGGGGGACGTGTTGGAC
>JACQQP010000169.1 GCA_016206945.1 Candidatus Omnitrophota bacterium
CCTTGATTAAGTCTCCATCGGCCAAAATCACTGTATTTTTCAAACCGACCGGGCCCGTAAATCCAATAGGAGCTCCTGTAATTTTCTCTATCTCGGCTGCATTTGCAGCACGAACTGACTTCGCCCCCAGCCCCTTCCGGACTTTTCCTTCGTGGACTTCCTGATCCCCACGAACACATACAGCCACAGGTTTTTCGTCAGCAAAATAAAGGATGGTCTTGATCAGGTTTTCGGATTTCAGCTTAAAGTGTTGGGTGAGTTCCTGAATGGTTTTCAAATTTGGCGTATCAAAAACTTCTAACTTTTTATTGGATGGTTCGGGGTTGGATTGATCAATATAACGGGATGCGATATCTCGGCTTGCGATATAGCCGCATTTGGAACAATTTGCGATCCGATCCTCACCGTAGGGCGAACGCACCATAAATTCATGGGATGCATTTCCACCCATAATCCCCGGATCGGCTCCGACAATGTCAATGGAAACTTCAAGCCGCTTGAAAATCCTTTGATAAGCTTCGTACATCAATTGATAGCTTTGATCGAGTCCTTTCTCGTCAGCGTCGAAACTATAAGCGTCCTTCATGATGAATTCTTTGGTTCGGATGATCCCGAACCGAGGCCGAAGTTCGTCTCGAAATTTGGTTTGGATTTGATACATAATTTTAGGTAACGCCTGGTAGGTTTTTAAATAAGCAGCGGCTAATTCGGTGACCACTTCTTCATGAGTCGGACCAAGGACAAATTCTTGGCCAGATCGATTCTCGAACGCAATCTTATCTTCACCCAGCGCCTCATATCGGCCGCTTTGTTTCCAAAGTTCAGCGGGATGGAGTGCTGGAAGAAGAAGCTCTACGGCTCCTGCGCGATTCATTTCTTCACGGATCACTTGAATGACGTTTTGGAGGACTTTAAACCCAAGCGGAAGATAACTGTAGATGCCAGAGGAAAGTTTGCGAATGTAACCGCCGCGAAGCAGGAGCTGATGACTCGTCGCCTCAGCTTCTTTAGGAACTTCCCGCAAGGTAGGAATTAAAGTATTGGACCAGCGCATGGGCTTTTAATTTTAACCGGGGCCGAAAATAAGTGATTTTAATTTTTCAATAGCACCGATATTCACCAGATCGTTGTAAACCACCAATACCATAAGTGTCATCAGAAAGTAAAATCCAATTTGCGTCATTCGCTCTTGAACGCTCAGGCTCACCTGCTTCCTGCGCACCGTTTCAACCAAGAGGAAAAGGAGATGCCCGCCGTCTAAGGCCGGAATGGGCAAGAGATTAATCACAGCCAATGAAACACTCAGGATGGCCGTAAACTGAAGAAGCGAAACCAACCCCATTTTCGCGGCACTGCCTGCCATCGAAATGATTCCGATCGGCCCGCTGATGGTTTTCAAAGAAAGTTGTCCCGTGACCAAACGCCACAGCGCTTCATAAGTCAAAGCCGTGAGCCGCCATTCAAATTGAGCCGCCCTAATGAGAGCGTCCCCAAGCTGGTAGCGCTCGACGATAAAATCGTCGGCGGGTTTAATTCCAATTCGGGGCACTTGCCTCGCCTGACCAAAAATATCCCTTCCCTCCTCCAATTCAGGCACCACGCGTACCACATGGGTCTGATCATCTCGGAGGACCGAAAACTCAAGCACATTCGTCTCGGCTTCAAGTATCCCGATCGTCATATCCTGCCAATTTGAGATGGCCGTTCCATTGATATGTGTGACTTTGTCGCCTACGAGGAGCCCGCTCCTTTCTGCGGGGTAACCTTCAACAAAACCGCCGATGACCGGTGAAAGCACGGGCCGTCCCATGACCATGGCACAGGTGAAAAGGGCGTAAGCGAATAAAAAATTCATTGCGACTCCTGCAATCAAAATAAAAAAACGGCTCCCTCTCGAAGCCACGAGAAAGTCCCGAGGATCAGATCGGCCGCGCTCGCTAATTTCCTCCTGAGTTTCACCAAAAGGCTTTACAAAACCTCCTAACGGAATGAGAGAAATGGCGTAGCGCGTTTCTTTTCCTTGCCAGCTAAAGACTTCCGGCCCAAAACCGATTGAAAATTTTTCAACGCCCACCTGCGTCAATCGACAGGCTAAAAAGTGTCCCAGTTCGTGAACGAAAATAAGAACCCCGAGCGTCAGAACCGTTGAAATAATCTGGATCAAGGACTCATTCATAAACTTCTGCCTCCCGCCGTGCCCATTCGTCCGCTTGCAAAATCTGGCTCAAAGTCGCCTGGCGAACCGGTCTGTGACGATTCATCACCTGCTCAATGAGCTTCGGGATTTTCGAGAAAGCAAGCGTGCCCGCTAAAAATTTATAAACGGCGATTTCGTTTGCGGCATTCAAAACCACGGGCATGGTTCCGCCCCGTCTCTTTGCCTCATAACCGAGCGCAAGACAAGGAAACCGTTTGAGGTCAGGCTTAAAAAAATGGAATTTTTTTATTCGCGTCAGATTTAAACTCGGAACCGAATTCTGAAAGCGCATCGGATAACTCAAAGCATATTGAATGGGGAGCCGCATGTCCGTAATTCCAAGCTGAGCCAACTGTGCTCCGTCGACAAATTCAACTAACGCATGGACAACCGCCTCCGGATGAATGACCACATCCACTTGATCCAGAGACACATCAAACAAATGAGTTGCCTCAATCACTTCTAAGCCTTTGTTCATCAACGTAGCCGAATCAACCGTAATCTTAGGCCCCATTTTCCAACGGGGATGACGAAGCGCTTGACGAACCGTCACTTTTCCGAAGTCAATTCTTCGTCCAAAAAAGGGTCCGCCTGAAGCAGTCAGAATTAACTTTTTTATGGTTTCCTTCGCTCTTCCTTCCAGACACTGCCACAGCCCGGAATGTTCACTGTCGATCGGAATCAGTTTCGCGTTGCGCCGAATGGCTTCCTTGCGAAGCAATTCGCCCGCCATCACAAGAGGTTCTTTATTGGCAATCGCCACTATTTTTCCTGCTTGGACCGCCGCCAAGATCGGTTTAAGACCACGAGCTCCTGCCATCGCAAAAACCACTTCATCGGCGCTTGCGATCGTACTGGCCGCTATCAAACCCTCTTCGCCTGTCACGGTACGAATCCCAAGCCGCTTTAGGCGCTTTTCCAACCAACGTGCTTCTTCCGCCTCAAAGAGACAAACCAATTTCGGACGGAACTGCTTGGCCTGCTCCAGAAGGAGCTCGGCATTTCGCCTGGCCGCAAGCGCTACAATAGAAAGCTCCTCGGGATGCGCTTCTATGACGCGAAGGGTATTCACACCGATGGATCCTGTGGATCCAATAATTGAAACCTGTTTCATTCCGTCAGATCTCCTCTACAAACCCTGAATCGTGGTCAAATAATAGTAAACAACAGGAATGGTTAACAACAGGCTATCAGCGACATCCAAGATGCCGCCCAAACCCGGAATAAACCCTGAATCCTTGACACCCGCATCCCGTTTCAAAAGGCTCTCGGCCAGATCTCCCAACTGGGCCAATATTCCAAAAACGATTCCTAACACAGCGAGATGGGATAAGGGAACGTGAGGAAGATAAGACTTAGAAGCCAAGGATAACAAAAAGGTAACCACAAAACCCGCAACCGCACCTTCCACTGATTTATTCGGACTTATATGAATAATTAATTTATGCGCCCCGAAACGCTTTCCGATAAAATAAGCTCCTGCATCACCTGCTTTAATAATCAAAATGATATAAAAAACCCATAACGGCCCGTAATCCAAAGTGCGGATTTTAGTCAAGAACGAAAAAAACCAAGCCACGTAAACCAGACCAAATAACGTGAGTGCCGTGCTCACCATCGCCTGTTCCCGAAGGTTACGGTGAAAATTGAAAATAAACAAACACAAAATGGCGACCGTCAAAATAACGGCTTCTCCGGGAAAGTAATTCGAGACTGGAAGAAGTGCGCCAAAAGTGAGGCCGACATACCGATTGATAAAAAAACCTTTGCGTTCCGCCAAATTGAAATACTCCATCAAACCCACTAAAACAAATGCTTCGATGATCATTAAGAAAAACCATATGGGAGAGAAAAAGATGGCATAAACGGCGACGCCAATCAACAGGGCAGACCAGCTCAACCGCTTAACGAGTTGCGTTGTTTCACCCATGCGGGAGTTTTACCCTTTCCGTCATTCCAAATCGGCGTTCCCGTTTTTGATATTCTTGAATGGCTTCAAGGAAATCCTCTTTTTTAAAGTCGGGCCAATATTTATCACTCACGTAAATCTCTGTATAGGAAATTTGCCACAGGAGAAAGTTGCTCACACGAAGTTCGCCGCTCGTTCGAATCAATAGATCTGGATCGGGAATGCCGCGCGTATAGAGCGCGTCTTGAAAGCGGTCCTCCGTAATCTCTTCTAATCGAAGGCGCCCCTCGTGAACGTCCCGACACAAGCGTTTGGCAGCGTCGGTAATCTCCACCCGACTGGAATAACTCAAAGCGAGCGTAAGAAACAAGCCTCGGTTATGTTCCGTCCGCTGCATATTCCGTCTGATTTTCTCCTGAACCCCTTTCGGAAGCTCATCCATTCTGCCGATCACATTGAAACGAACTTGGTTGGTTTCGAGCTCCTTCAACTCAGAATCGAGGTAAGCTCCCAGAAGCCTCATCAGAAAATCGACTTCTTTTTTAGGACGCGCCCAATTCTCTTTTGAAAAAGCATACAAGGTCATGTATTTAATTTTAAACTCACGTGCGGCCCGCACAATTTCCCGTATCGTTTCCACGCCTTTTTGGTGGCCGTGGATCCTGGGCAAATGGCGCTCCTCGGCCCAACGGCCGTTTCCGTCCATAATAATGGCCACATGCTGTGGAAGATTACCGGTAACTTCCATCGATGAAAATAGTCTGGGATCGTTCGGACCCAACAGAAACAATTGAAATAGGAACTTGGAGCAATGACTCAAGATGCCTTAAATATTTTTGCGCGTTTCGCGGCAAATCCTGCCACCTGCGAATTAATTCCGTCGACACGAGCCACCCTGGCTGCTCTTCATAAATAGGTTGGGCTCCCTCCAGAACCTCAATGTCTGAGGGAAAATGATGATAGCGCTTTCCGCGATAACGATAGGCAATACAAATTTTTAGCTTCGGAAGTTCGTCTAAAACGTCCAATTTCATTACCACAATTTTATTAAGACCATTGACCCGTACGGAATGCCGCGTCAACAAAGCATCGAACCAACCGCACCGTCTCGGCCTGCCGGTTGTAGCGCCGTACTCCTCGCCCCGCTCACGAATACGACTCATGAGCTCCGGTGGAAATTCGGTCGGAAAAGGTCCTTCCCCCACCCGAGTCGTATAAGCCTTTACGACGCCGATCACCTCATCGATTCGGGAGGGACTCATACCCGTCCCGACGATTGCGCCCCCTGCGGACGCGTTTGAAGACGTGACATATGGGTAAGTCCCGTAATCCACGTCCAAAAGAGTGCCTTGTGCTCCCTCAAATAAAATGCGCCTACCCCTTCGCGTTGCTTGATCCAAAAGTAGGTTGGTATCCTGAACAAACGGAGCAATTTGTTTCCGATAGCGGCTGTACATTCTGTGCATCTTGTGAAAAGAAAAAGGAGGGTAATTAAATATTTTCTTAAGGACGGTATTTTTTTCAGCGAGCACCATGTTCAAGCGGTCTCTAAAAATACGCGGATTCATCAAATCCACCACGCGAATTCCCAAGCGATTAGCCTTGTCTGCGTAACAAGGACCTATTCCTTTCTTCGTCGTTCCAATTTTTTTAGTCCCCTTATGATCTTCGCGAAGCTGGTCCAGGACGCGGTGATAGGGAAAGATAATATGAGCACGGTCACTGACAAAAAGCCGACCGCGCACCGAGACGCGCCGTTTGGAAAGCATCTCAATCTCGTCAAAGAGCGCCTGCAAATCAATCACAACGCCGTTTCCGATGACGCAGATTTTTTTGGGATGGAGAATTCCGGAAGGAACCAGGTGTAAGATGACTTTGTCGTTGCCCAAGCAAACGGTATGTCCCGCATTGTTTCCGCCTTGGTAACGAACAATATAATCACTTTTGCGGGCCAAAAGGTCGATGATTTTTCCTTTTCCTTCATCTCCCCACTGCGCCCCTACCAAAATCACATTACGACCTTTTGATTTGCGTTTAGACATGGTTCCCTTTTGGCCAAAGTAAGGTGAGGGTGCCTCGCCCCACTAAAATTTGATCACTTTCGCGTCAATAATGGGACGGAACGCTTTGAGTTCTTTCAGCACTTTGGCGGGTACGGTTTGGTCGGTATTGATTACGGTCATGGCGAATGTTTTCTTGCCCTTGGTTACGCGGCCTAAAGTCATTTCAGCAATATTGACCTTATTTTTTCCCAAGATGGTTCCGACGCCGCCCACGACACCGGGTTTGTCCTCGTTGTGAATGACGAGAACAAAACCTTTTGGCGTAGCATCCAGGAAAAATTCATTGATCCGCACGACCCTCGGATCCTGGTTCCCGAAAAGTGTCCCAACGATCAAATTCTTCTGGTGATCCATCGTCACTTGTACGCTGATGAAGGTGGTAAACTCCTCGGCCTGCGTCGTCTTGCTTTCATTGACGACAATTCCCCGCTCGCGGGCAAGTGCCGGAGCATTAACATAATTCACGGTCTCGCCGCAGATGGGCGTAAGAAGCCCCTTCACCACGGCAAGTGTAAGAGGTGCCAGATTAAAACTCGTCACTTCGCCCCCATAGCGTATGGACACTTTCCTGAAACTTCCGCCAAAAAGCTGGGCATGCATCGACCCAATCCGTTCCGCCAGAGTGAGCCACGGCTTCAAAAGCCGCATCGTCTCAAAATCTAGAGAAGGAAGATTGACCGCATTCCGGATCCCTCGTTCCAAGAGCGCATCAATCACTTGCTGCGCCACTGAAATACCGACACTCTCCTGAGCTTCTTGGGTGGCTGCCCCCAAGTGTGGCGTCGCAATGACCTGATCCAATTGTAAAAGAGCGTTTTTTCCAGGAGGTTCTTTTTCAAACACATCCAAAGCCGCTCCGCGCACATGTCCTGATTTAATGGCTTGATACAAAGCTTCTTCATCCACCAATCCCCCGCGGGCACAGTTAATGATGGAAACCCCGCGCTTCATGATTCGTAGGATCTTTTCATTAATCATGTTTTGCGTAGCATCAGTCAGAGGAACATGAAGCGTAACAAAATCGGCCGCTTTTAGAAGAGAATCAAGATCGGTGAATTCAACCCCCAATTGGCGGAGGTTCTCCTTCGCAATAAACGGATCATAGGCTAAGACACGCATTCCGAAGGCATTGGCTCGCATGGCTACCTCACGACCAATGCGGCCAAAGCCAATGACGCCGAGCACCTTCCCATGGAGCTCCGTTCCTATGAACTTGCTCCGCTTCCACTCTCCTTCTCGGACATGTGCGTGCGCTTGAGGTATATTTCGAGCCAAAGCGAGCAAAAGCGACATCGTGTGTTCAGAAGTTGAAATCGTGTTTCCCTCGGGCGTGTTCATCACAATCACGCCTTGTTTCGTCGCCGCTTCCAAATCCACATTGTCGACGCCGACACCTGCCCGACCAATCACTTTCAAGCGCTTTGCCTTTTGAATAATTTCTTTCGTGAGATGAGTGCTTGAACGCACAACAATCGCATCGTATTTTGCGACGATTTCTTTTAACTCACTTTCGCCCAGACCCGTCTTAACATCCACTCCAATCCTGGGCTCTTTTTTGAGAATGCTAAGCCCTCCATTACCCAGAGGGTCACTGACCAAAACTTTGTAATTCGTTTTCATCCCAATCACACTTGAACCTTGGGTGAGGATTGTCTCGAAAGTTCCGCAAGCGTCTCCTTGATGACTGACACTGCCATCTGAATATCTGAAGTTGTGATGTAACCCAAGTGAGCAATTCTAAAAATTTTCCCTTTCATCTCACCTTGACCCCCTGCAAGGGTCAGTCCTTTTTCATCTCTCATGACAGAAACTAACTTCTCGCCATCAATACCCCGAGGCACGAGAACGGCTGTGAGGGTATTTGCAGGGCGTTTCGCAAAAAGCTCAAGACCTAAACGCTTCATGGCTTCCCGTGTCTGGAGGGCGAGTTCTTCTGTCCGCTTCCATACCCGTTCCATCTTTTCTTTTTTAATTCGCCCGAGCGCTTCTTTAAGAGCCAACACAAGCGTCAACGCCGGCGTAAACGGCGTGTCCCAATCTTTGAGCGATTTATCATAAGAGGCAAGATCAACATAATATCGAGGAAGCTTCGCCCCCTTGTGGAGCGCCCAAGCTTTCTTACTGATCGCCAAAAAAGCAAGTCCAGGAGGAATCATCAAACCTTTTTGCGATCCGCTTACGAGGACATCAACTCCCCAAGCATCCATCTCCAGGCGATCTGCCGCCAGGCTGCTAATCGCATCCACTACAAAAATAGCATTCGTTTTCCCAACGAACTTGGCCATCGCTTCCACATCAAATAAAACTCCTGTCGAGGTCTCACAATGAGTTCCGTAAACTGCTTTCGTGTCCGGATGGAGTTTCAACACGCGCTCGACTTCATCAGGCTGAATCACCTCTCCATAAGGAACTTTCAGAGGAATGGCGTTTAACTGATAACGTTTTGCGATTTCGGTCCAGCGTTCACCGAACTTTCCGGCTTCCAAAACGATGACTTTGTCTCCTGGCGAAAGAAAATTAACTACGCTCGCTTCCATCGCAAGTGTCCCTGATCCCGTAAAGGTATAAACCGTTTGCGCCGTACGAAAAACGGCCTTTAAATCTTCCGACACTTCACGAAAGAGTTCTCGATAACGCGGTGTCCGATGATGGAAAATAGGTTCCGCCATCGCTCGAAGCACTTCCGGCGGAACGGGCGTAGGCCCTGGCGTAAGCAAAATGTTTCGCTTGGTCATTTATAGAGTTACTTTTTTCCGTTCGGAAGGTCGGCTTTCGATTCAATGACTTGATCTACGATCCCATAACTCTTTGCTTCACCAGCCGACATAAAAAAATCTCGATCCGAATCTTTTTCAATGCGTTCTAAGGGCTGCCCCGTATGTTTTGCAAAGATCCGATTGAGTTCGTCCTTGAGCTTCAAAATTTCCTTCGCATGGATACTAATATCGGATGCCGTTCCCTGCGCCCCTCCCCAAGGTTGATGGATCATCACGCGGGCATGCGGAAGGGAATAACGTTTTCCCTTCGTACCGGCCGCAAGCAAAAGCGCCCCCATGCTGGCGGCTTGACCAACACAATAAGTAGACACATCACACTTCACAAATTGCATGGTGTCGTAAATTGCAAGCCCCGCGGTCACGCTTCCACCCGGCGTATTAATGTACACATTAATATCCTTCGAGGGCTCTTCCATTTGAAGAAACAGGATCTGGGCGATAATTAAATTGGAAATCGTGTCATCGATCGGTGTTCCAACAAAAACAATCCGATCTTTAAGCAGCCTCGAATAGATGTCATAAGCGCGCTCTCCGCGGCCCGTTTGCTCGATCACCATTGGAACTAAGTAGCCACTCATTTCAAACCTCCTTCTGCAATGATTGCTTTATCTTTCACCCACTGAATTGTCTTTTCCGTTACCATTTGCTCGCGTAACGATTCTTTGCGATCTTCGGACTCCTGGTAATAAGTCTTCACCTCTTCAATGGGGCGGCGCAGGCGGTCCGCGACCTCGCGGTACTTTCGGTTTAACTCTTCATCGCTCGCCTGGATGTGTTCTCGAGTCGCAATTTCATCCAATATGAAAGAGATGCGAACCTCGCGCTGGGCTTCTGGTAAAAGGTTTTTCTTCAAATTTTCTTTTTCACGGAGCGCTTCCTCTTCTTTCACACCTCGATAGACCAGGGACTGGATAGACTGACGGACGAGCGCCTCTAATCTTCTTTCCACAAGTCGTGCAGGCAGCTCAAATTTCGATTTCTTAATGAGTTCCTCCAAAAGGAGGTGTTCTAGCTTTCGTTCTGTCTCCATTTTCCTGTGGTGTTCTAAATCGTCTCGAACTTTTTTTCTCAACTCCTCAAGCGTTTCCGATTCACTCGCCTCTTTAGCAAATTCATCATTCAAAGGCGGAAGCATCTTCTCTTTAATTTCCTGGACCGTCACAAAGAAAAGTCCTTGTTTGCCAGCCAACTCCTTTTTCACATAGTTCGAAGGGAAGGTCACTCGAGCTTCCCTCATCTCACCTATCTTCACGCCAAGAAGCTGTTTCGAAAAACCTTCCAAGTAATCCTGCTCACGTATTTCAATCCATTCGCCATCACGCTTTTCGACATCCTTATCCTCCACCCGTAAGCGGTAACTACAAATAAGAAAATCGCCCAATCGAGCCTCGCGCCCCTCCACCACTTGAAATTTAGCATGTGATTCCTGAAGTTGCTTCAAAGCGCCCTCTACTTCTGGTTCATCGACTTGAACGGCTTCGCGCTTTACGGAGAGGCCGGCGTACTTATCGATTTTGACTTTGGGTTTCATCTCCACATGGGCCTTAAATTTGAGACGTGTCTCATCGAACTCAACCTGTTCAATTTGCGGATAGCCAATGATCGGAAGCTCTTCTTGATCGACGGCGCTACGGAAGGTGCGCGAAACAAGCTGCTTCCAAACTTCCTGGCGCGCTTCATCGCGAAAATGAAGTGCCACAACATGCTTTGGCGCGTGACCCGGTCGAAAACCAGGAATTTTAGCCCGTTTGCCAACTGACTCATAAAAGGCAGAAAATTCCTCTGTCACCATTTCGCTAGGAACATCGATGGTAAGCACTTTTTCACATGAACTTACATCTTTTACATCTACTTTCAATTTCATACCCTCGCCTAAACACAATGGAGCGGGAGACGGGATTTGAACCCGCGACATCAACCTTGTCAAGGATGCGCTCTACCATCTGAGCTACTCCCGCGAATGAAAACGATAACCAATCTCAAGAAACCATCGACATCGCCTTTGCGAAGGTTGATGTCGC
>JACQQP010000170.1 GCA_016206945.1 Candidatus Omnitrophota bacterium
CCAGAGTATCCCAAGCGACTTTTGCGCCATTCTTAATGTTGGTAGCAACAACTTTACCGCCGTCAATGACGATATTGAGAAATCCATTAATCCCCTCCACGATGCCGTTAACAATCCCACCTGCCGAGTTAAAGATTGCCTTGCCGGCCTGGCCGATAATGCGGAAGAGACTGTTTCCTTGCCCATCCTTAAGGTGAATATTCTGATTGCTATTCTCAATCGTCTGATCGAGGAATATGCCATCGGTTAGCTCACGACCAATATCAATGGCACCTGAAAAGAATTTGCCGATTGAATCAACGCTCAGCTTGTCAAAGACACCGCGGATGGCTCCGTCAACATAGGAGAAGGCATCTGTAGCAGGATTCCAAATAATCGAAACACCATTCTTAATGAATTCGATTCCATTAGCGGTTATGTTCGCGAATTGCTCGATTGCTGATTGGATACTTCCGCTACCAATGGTGATGAGTTTTTCGATGGTTTGACGGCTAAAAACATTGGAGAAGAAATCAACTGCTTTGCCGAACCCGGCCTTGGTAATGCTCCCTACGCCTTCCAAAACCTTCTGACCGAAGGAAACCACATTGCCAACAGCCGATCCGATGGCTGAGACAATCCCGCCTCCAAATTTGGAGAAGGTCTCCGATACCTTGTCAAAAAGGGATCGGCCATCATTCGTGACCCCATCCGGACCTGGGCCTCCACCTCCACCCGTACTTCCGGATGCACCCGATACAAGCTGGCTCAGGATTCCAGGAACAAAGCTTTGGAGGATCGGGGGCGCACCAATGGCGTCCAAGCCGATGCTTGCTCCAACCGATACCAGACCTCCGAGGGTCTGGCTGCTCAATAAGGAATCTTTGATGGATTGAAAGATGCTGTTCCCACTCCCAAGTCCATTCACCAGGCCAACTAAAGTCGATCTTATTGGGATCCCGATGAGTGCTGTAATGCGGGGATCTAGGCCAATAGCCTCTCCCAAAGCAGTAATGCCTGATAACGCCAGCTGTTGTAAAACGGTGGAGCCAATTTCCCGAAACGCATCTGGAAGATGGTCAAAATTTCCCGTAATTAGAGCTGTAACTGACGATAAGGCACTTGCAATGGGAGGGGGAAGGTCAAGATGTAGAGCAAGGGTACTGACGCCTTGAAGCGCAAGTTTTTGAAGCGCTCCGGTGATAAAACCCGTGGTCGTGGTTTCCTCCACAAATCCAGCAATTCCACCAGTTACAATCGACGTCAAAATATTAATCCCCGGAACCTCGATTCCTAAAGAATCGAGACCTTTGTTAACAGCGAAATTGAGAGCAAAACCCACAGCATTTTTAATCAGACTCGCCTTTAAGCTGGTGGCACCAGATTGGAAGGAATAAAGTTTTGCGAGGTCCAGACTTGAGAAAATCCTGGTTACGCCTTTCGCAAGGGTAGCACCTACTTTCGCGATTCCACTCCGAAGCTTTCCTCCCAAGTTAATGGCAGCATCTTTCAAAAAACTACCTAGGGTTTTTAATCCCTGATAGAGCTTTGAGCCTACAAATTGGAGGCCTTTGAAAAGAATCCGGCCTGCACCACGGATTCCGTCAAAGAGGAACTTTCCGAAGAATTTTAAACCTTTAGCCAAAAGCGTAAGGCCGTTTCCAATGGCGGAGACGAGCCCTGAAATAGCGCCTATCACCGCTGAAATGACCGCGCTCACAGCAGCGATGACGGCCAAAACCGCCGCAATCACAACAGCGATCACGGCTTGAATAGCCGCAATGATGGCGGCAATGATGAAACCAATGAAGAAAAAGAAGGCTCCACGGACAGATTGAGCTTCTGTCCGACTGAGCACACGACCGTCTCCTTCAGGATTGACTTCAATCGGTGTTAGAACGTAGCCTCGTTCTCCACTCTTTTGCGCCCATGCGCCAAGGAACTGATCCTTGGTAAGGAGCACTTCTTCGCCAAATTCACCTTTGTTTCGCTCTAGGGTGATGACCTTTTCTACTTGTATTTCAATTTCAACTTGCTGGCCGTCCCGGAATACAATTTGGGTTTGGGTTGTAGTTTCAAACCCAGTGACGATACTATAGTGATCGCCACTTAGATGAACGATGACTTTCTTCCCCGAAAGAACCATTGCCTTTAATTCCTCATAACTAATTTCCGCCGGATAGAGAACTACGCCGTACTTGGAGGCAACGCGTTCAAGGGCATGGAGGCTCAGCTTTAACTCTCCTTCTTCAAACGGAGTGATCACACCCGTCAAGATGTCAATGAGGATCGCTTTTTCTGCGAGTTCGATCTCTGAGACCGGCTTTCCTTCGCTTTCTAAAAGCGTTTGCAGAGCAAGAAAGGCAGAATGCCCAAAATGAAGATCATGTGAATTAAGCCAACGAATGACCTGGTCTATTTCCGGCTGAGAAAGTGAAACAACCTCGTCTAGAGAAAGGCCTAGCTCCTCTGAAACGGAATAGGCCCCTTGAAGATATTGATTGAGTGCATTGGTAACTTCACTTTTGATTTGATTCACCTGAACAAGCCTGCGATGATATTCATCGCTTTGAAATAGCACGCCTCGAAGAACGTGCGGATCAAATAAGCCCGCTTCTTTTTGGGCCATCGCCTGTTGGGTTTCTGACTCGCTTGGATCCCGGCCCAGTGCGTTTCGATAGATATCGTGGAGGATAGGAGTAAGTTCTTGTTTCAGAATCTCATTTAAATATTCAGTTCGTTTCGCTTCAACATTATCGAGGGCAGCCTCGCTTTCCGTCCTGATTTGCTCACTCACCTCGCGCGCTTTATCCGAAATTTCTTCAATTCCTTCAGCTAATTTCTGGTCCAGCTCGGCGAGGGCGCCATTGACCTGATTAATGGCGCCTCGAATTTGATCCAAAGCGCCGGATTTCGCTTTTTTTGCATTTCGTCCGCTTATCTTTTTGTTTTCCAAATCCGCCAGATGCTGTTCAAGCGTGGAACGGTGACCTAGGAGTACTTGTCTTTGCTGTTCAACTTCATTTTTTAACTGCTCAATCGCGAGGTTTGTTCTTTCGGCCAACTCTTCAAGGGCAAGCACTTTCTGCCTTGCAATTTCCCTTCTTGCTTCATCGGTATCTTCTTCCAGCCGCTTTCTCGCATCCACGAGCGCAACTGAAATGAGGGTTTCATCATCAGGGTCATACGTGTAATGAATGAGCAGGCGTCCTTCGAAACTAAAAACTTGATCCACTTTTCCATTCTCATAAAGAGAGACGGAACGATCCGCTTTGGAAATGGTGGTAATTGTTCCATCCGTATCATATTCGGTCTCGATGACAAAAACAGGGTCTAAAAGGTATTCCGAAATGTCCTCTTTCCATTCATTCCAGTTTGATTTTAAGGTTTCATACTGCAAGTTTCCTGAATCGAAATAGCTCAAAGGCTCCCAGATGAAAACGGGAATGGGAATGATCCAGACTTTTTTTATTCCCATCTTCCATATGGAAACAGAAAGTTCATCTCGATAGCGGGCCGTTACGTTTCCCTGAAAAACAGCTTTTGCGGCAACTAACTCGCCGTCATCATCAAATTCAAGTTCTTTCAAAGTTACGCCTTCCGCTCTTAGGTGAACTTCAAGCAGGCGTCCTGACTCGCTATAATATCCGGTACCCAAACTGGTCTTTTTGGAAGCTCCCGATTCATTAGGTGAGCGGATAAAGCTTGCCACCTGGCCTTTAAAATTCATCCAGCGTTCGCTTTCTTTTAAGTATTCTTCCGCTTCATTTTGAGGGATCCATTGATCCACGGTTCCTTCTGCGTTGGTTCTTTCAAAGTGAAGGCCCTCCCGAAACTTATAGAGCGAATTGTCTTCTCGCTTTACGGTGGCGCCCTTCAGGAAACCTGCCTCATCAAGCTCAATTCCACTAACATGGAGTCCGATATCTTTTAACTGAAGCGCCGTGAGCTTACCTTCATCGTATTCAGCATATGCTTGATCTGTCTGTCTTGAGATGAGTCTTACAATTTCCACTTGTTCAGGTGTCACCTCTTGGGGCAGAGTTTTTGAAGTTTCGCTCCATCGTCTTTGAGCAAGTGCGAAGTTTGCGGCCTCTATATCATAGAGTTCTGTACCCGCATCACGAGCTTCATCAAAAAAGATAGGTTTACCAACATCTCGGGTGGTAAGGTCTGGTTTTCCATCCACAAAAAACGTCCTGTGGCCATCCGGGTAAAGGAGAAGTGAGCCTATGAGAACACCGGAATCATCGGTTACAGCTTCTTCCATCGTAAAATCAGCAGCTTCAAGGCGAAAGAGCTTCCCTTCAAGATAAACAGCACCATTGAAGACAACGTAGTTTTCTTCTTCTAAAAGGTGTTCGTATTTATAGCCATCCGAAGTCGTGTGACGAATCAGGTCTCCATCCGCATCATATTCACTTTCGGTTCCCTCTTCGTCTGTGATGAAGGTATGAATGACTTTGATCAAGTTACCAGGGTTAGTGGGGTCGTCGATTTCGACTTCACGATACTCGTGAGTGGACTCTGACTGGAGGCGCCCATTGTAGTAAGTGCGGCTTGCCTTTAACGGGGCTTGCGGCTTTTGATCTTGATATTCATAAACGGTGACAAGATTATTGGGATCCACCACTGAAAGTAATTGGCCGGTTTGGTAGGGGCTGCCGGGATCACGAGAATATCGTTTAATTTCATACGATTCTGGTACTGTACCAATAGGCACTCTAACAACCGTAATCTCAACCAAGTCGGTTGGAGGGTCATTCGAATCATCATCCGTT
Organism: Candidatus Omnitrophota bacterium; assembly: GCA_016206945.1. GTDB lineage: Bacteria > Omnitrophota > Omnitrophia > Omnitrophales > Danuiimicrobiaceae > 01-FULL-45-10b. The sequence continues at coordinate 4,761 of JACQQP010000170.1, forward strand.
GGAATCTGACCCGCATAAATCAGCCAGTCGCGGAGTTGGCTTCGCTTAACAAATTCGTAACTGTATTCAAGCCGAGATCCATCCGGGCGCCTGACCTCACGAATCTTTTCATAACGATAATTGGCGGCTGCGTTACTCACGGTCGTTGGCTGAACGCCGGACTCTGATTCAATTAGAACTACTGATTCAAGATTCCCCTGCGCATCATATTGGTAATCCAGTATGTTTCCGCCTGGAAGCACCGTTTCATCAAGCTCATCACCCCTCAACATCAGGGTACGCCCGTCACCAGTCTCTATTTGACTAATACTTCCATCCATGTCGTATCGGATCCGAGTTTCCACGGTAAGCAATGCGCCCAGTCCAAATAAAAAGTGCTTTGGCCCAAGAAAACCATCTCGAAACTGGGGAATTAGCTGGCCAAATGATTCGTCTCGACTCTGCCAGGGCCTGGAATAGCCCATCCGAATGGATGAATCGCTGACGGACAGCTTTGGATAAAGAGATTCCACACCGTTTCCGCGAAACCGGAAGAAGACAAGATTATCAATGAAGTATCCACTTTGTGTGCTCCCTTCGAATTCGACCTCAAGCGCATCACCTTCAGTCGATGAGAACTTGGAAAGCGGAATGATCAAATGATTCCAGCCGGGAGACAAGGTTCTGGTCGTATAAGAAGAACTTCCCATGGTAAGCATTGCCTTTGAATCCGTGGCATTTTCCGGGGCTTTGATGCTCAGATTGATGAAGTCGTAACGTGAAAAATCTGTATCCGTAAGAGAAACCGACATCTTTTCATTCGGAAGCAGATAAACTTGATCCGTCTCGACATTGGGTAAGGCATATGGAATAGGGCCGTCACGCGGAATCCCTCGTAACCAGACGTGACCATCTCCTTTATTGTCAATGCTGTAACCAGCCATAAAAGCAAATCTTATGGAGCGGATCCTCTTGAGATCTATAGCAACCTCATTGAGATCCAAAAGATAAAAATTAGGCCCGCTTGTCTCCAGTTTTAACATCTGTTGCCATTTATTACCGTCCGCGTCTTCAAGAATGAAATAAATCCGGTTTTGGTTGTACCCCCCATAGTTCTTAATCTCAGCACCTAAAATAAGGTGGGAAAGCCCTGAAAGGTCCTGATATTCACTGAGCTCGGTATCAGGCTGATCGTAATTAAAAACGACTTCGGTTTGAGTACCCTTGTCCGAAGGCCCGTCAAAATGAAAATCGATTTCTGAATCGGTAGAATAATTGATGCGGTTACCGGGGTTTGGATAAGACTCGAGAGATGGCCATTGCGACACGCGCCAGGTTTCGAGGCCAATAGATTGAAAGGAAGGAAGCTCTTCCCCAGACTCCTGATTTAAATTAGGCTCAGGGAACTTAAGGGCATGCCGATCCTTAAAACTCAAATAGGAAAGCTCAAGCGTGCCTTGCTTTACCATCTGCCGATCACTTTCCAAAATAAATGCAAGCGAGCGAATCTTAGTTAGATCAATATCTGAAAACTCGGTAAAATCAATCCTGAAAAAACGCTCCTCACTATCAATTCCCCGCAAAAGGACTCGGTGACGGTTCTGATTGATATCGGTCAATTCAACAACAACCACCGTACCAGGATTTCCTTTAAGTCCTAGGGCCAAATATTGAGCCTGAGATAAATCTACGGTCTTCTCGCGCGCAATTTCCTCCGAAGATTTATAGCCTATGCAGGGACCTGTGGGATCACCTTCTGCTTTAATGCACACAAGCGCGCCAGTGTCTGGAGGCTGATAAGATAAATAATAATGACCTACAAAAGTTCCTGGATTCGTTAGATCATACTGTATCTTATGGAGATCTGATGGGACGCCTCGGACATTTTCAACCGTGGCACCTGACGAAGCGAAGGCATAGGGACCAGCCAGCTCATACATTGGCGGAACGTCAAGGAACCCGATATTCCATTCATTAAGCGCTGGATTTGGTGCAGGCGCAAGCACTTCGACAACTTCCGGCTGAGCGACCTGATCATACACAAACTCATACCAAGTAGGTGTACAGCTTGGGGTACAATGTGCTAATACTTCCCGCAAGGACGGTACCTTAGTTACAACAGAGATGTTTGTATCTACGTGAGGTGTAGCTAGAAGGTTCTGGATCGGTGAAGCAAAAAAGAGCCGAGCGGCATCAAAGCGCTCTGGATGAATAAGAAAGTTAATCAAGCCGTCATTCGTCACCGTTTGATCCGCGTTTCGTTCCATCATCACTTGTTCTAACTCCTGAAGGCCGTTTCTTAAGTATTCGAAGCGAAGTATTTCGCCTTCATCCGTGATTTGATCGATATAACCCTCTTCGTAAATCACTTCGGATCCGTCGGGAGAGTTCATTTGGGAAATGAAACCATTTTCAATAAGATATTGTGTTTCGTCCGCCAAGGTCACCTTGCCGCCAACCAATTTTCCTGTCTGGTCCCACACAGGGGACTCAATCTCACCAAATGACGTCTTAACGTGCTTAACTACTCCCATTTCATCAAACTCAAAGGCAAGGCCACCGGTCATATAGGAAAGAATGGTTCCGTCAGCAGAGTAAAGGAACACTTCGGAAGCGCTTTCGAGCTTAATCGTACTGCACTCACCCTGGACACAGTTTTCATAGGAAACACGGTACGTTCCATCGCTTGTATCAGTAAAGGTGTCAACTGAGCCATCCGCTTGAAAAATGAGGTAGGAATTATCAACATAAGTTCGCTTTCGAAGCGTTCCTGATTCATAATGGTTCGTGTAAAGAAGCGCTCTGTGCTCATCCACAACGGTTTCATCCGCTTGGCCAATTCGGCCTTCGATATCGAGCACGATACTTTCAAGCGTCCTCCCATCCGGAAACCCAACTCGATCTAAAGTGGGCGAAGTTGGCGAGCCTGAAGCGGGTTCGAAGTAAAGCACCCGCCCATCCGAAAGTTGCCACCGTTTTAATAGGGCAAATCCCCCTTCTGGCGTTCTCTGATATTCATAGAATTTGCCATCGGCAGTCTGAAAGGATTCGAGTGTGCCGTCAGGAAGAAAGGTTTGAATTGTTCCATCAGCTAACGTCACTTCGCGAAGCACGTCTTTGGCAAGGGTTTCATCATGCCGATAGACCAACACTCTTGCGTCTGGCGCGGGATAAGTTACGATCGTTTGTTTCCCATTATCCGTTTCTTCAAAACGAACAATAGCACCCTGAGGAATTCCTGCTGTTTGTTCTTCAAGGACGGTTAAGGATTGGATGACCCCATTTAAAATTCCGAACTCAGCTTCAGGGGTCTTAAGCCATGTAAGATGGCCTTCATTGTCAAATCGGTGGGCATAATCCAGGCGGTTGATGCGGAAACCGATGAAATCCCCTAGCGGATTCGTGGTAAAGTCATAGTCGCTTGCAACGCCGTTACGATCAATCACCTGGGAAGGCAAACCTCCTTGAAATAAAATTCGAACAGCCGACTGCTTGAGCACTTCCGTAATCTGACCATTGAGGTCATAGGTGATTGAAGTGGGATAAATATTAGGTGCCGATGAACTTAATGTGACTTGAGCACCAGAAGCCAAAAGCGTTTTTGTATAATTAATGACCTGTCCAGAAGCTAACTTGATGGATTGAAGTACACCATCGTCGTAGCTAGTCGTATCGTCGTTCGTTTTAATTGTTTTGAGAAGCTTTCGTTCGGCGTTGTACAAGCTCGTAACGTCCACCCCCGCCGCCGTGACGAACTGAACTTGATTCGAGGCGTCATTCTGGTATGAAAAAACAGTTTTGACATCGTCAGGTGCAAGAATTTCACGAACCAATCCGTCAGCGTTAAAGTAGTATCTCGCGCCTTGAGGATCCTTCCACCAAATAGCTAGGTTATCGTGATAATAAATTTCGCTTCCCGTTAAATATTTAATTAATCCTCCTTCTAAATTCCCTGTGTCGATATCAAATTGAAGTGATTCAAGTGTGTATTCCAGAGGTTTTTCAATGGCGAGTAGGTTTCCATTTTCATATTTCAATACAAAGCCGCCGGCCGTGGTAATTGAAACGATAGAATCGTTGCTTGGTACAACGGGATCTGGATCAGGCACGGTCGCCGCTGTCCAACTCACACGATGAACGGCGGTCGTCTCATTACCAGCTTGATCTTCGGCCCGTACCACCAAATGATTTTCACCGCTTCCTAAGCGCCAAGTCTCAGACCTTCCAATGCCATCAACTGTATAAGTTAGCGTGTAACCCTGACTCGTTGCGGTTTGTGGCGATGTAAAAACGACAATCGGAGGCGTGGTGTCGGGAGGCGCAAGCGTCATAAAGGTTGGAAGCGGAGTCGGGGCCCAAGTGGCCGATCTTCCTCCGGCATCCTTTGAGGTGACCCGATATTCATAGGTGGTGCTTGGAGCGAGTCCTGTGATCGGGATTGAGTGATTGAGTAC
>JACQQP010000165.1 GCA_016206945.1 Candidatus Omnitrophota bacterium
CCATCAACTGCGCTTTCAAACGTTCCTTTTCCGAATTCATTGGAAATCTCCTGTTTCCCATAGATTCGGCTTCAAAAGTTACCGTCTGAAGTGGGATGCACCCCAGGAAGTGAGGGAACCTTCTGTAACTTTCTGTAACCTTAAGTAACCTCATGAAACGTTAATTTGGCTCTTTCGATCCAGCGTTCGACCATTGGAAGTCTCATAAAGCGTTTCCAAACTGCGCCGTCATTTAAGAAATTCTCAAGCATCAAAACAATAATCCCTTCGTCGATTCCTAAGTATTCACGGGCCCACCAGTTTCGATCCACATTAAAGGCGTCTTTGAATCCGTGCGGTCCGTAGATCCGGTCGCCATATTGATTGACGAGGTTTCGGATCAAATCCATTGATTCATTTGGGGTGAACACGATGGATCCGATCGCCGCATATGGGGCGATCGTTCCATCATGGAGGCCGATGCCTGGTTCAGCGCCGTAAGGTCGATACCCATCTGGGCCCAAGGAGGCTGAAAGGCCCCAATGACCTTCTCGATAGGATTGATATTCGGATTGGTTCAATTCACAAAATTTTTTGTTTGCAAGCGTGGCTAAAGTCGAATTTTTAAAATAATTTATTTCTTTATCTTGAATCGAACGAAAATCAATGAAGGCGTGAGCGAATTGGTAAGTGAACAGACTTCCTGTATACGCATACACAATTGCATTTCCATCATATAACTCCGTTCTTCTTTCCCACGCGTTCCAAACTTCAGGTGGCACCGGATGAGTTTGAGATCCCGAAGCCAAAGCTTGAAGAATCAGGTGTTCCGAATACATGTCCCAATAATAAGGAAGGAATCCTTGATTCGGTTTCCAGCCGTGGGAGAAGAGGAGCGTTCCATTTAACATCCAGTTCCAATCGATGCGTTCATACAACCGCCTGGCGCGTATTTCCAAAGTCGTACCTCGGAAATAGGTAGCCGCCAAGAGCACGCCCGCCATCAATAGAGCAGTATCAATTGAAGAAACTTCAGACGCCCAGGTTCGTTTTCCCGTTTTGGGATCTAAGAAGTGGTAGAAAAAACCTTTCTCCCCCATGGCCCTATGTTCTAGCGTTGCCAAGGTGCGTTCGATGCGTTCGTACGCATCGCGATAGGAAAGCCAGCCGTTTGAGGAAGCGATCGCGAAACTGGCTAAGGCAAAACCTGTCGCGGCAACGGAGGCAGGCGCGCCGGAACGTGAGGAATCTTTCGTGAGGCCTGTCTCTGAATCGGTGTGAATGAGAAAATATTGGAAGGAATCCTTTTGGATTTTCTTAAGAAGAAGTCGATCTTCGGCTGAGATGATTTCTTGACCTGAAAGAGGAATATTTTGTGTAGTTAAAAGAAGAAGGATTAAAAAAGTGATCTGGAATTTTTGATGTAACCCCCTCACCTTTACCCTCTCCCCCTGTGGGGGGAGAGGGGAGGGTGAGGGGGAAGACTCTTTCATATTAAAGAATTTAATCAGCAGTGGTTTTAAATTGCGCCAGTTCTTTTTTAAGTTCTTCTCGCAACACTTCGGGCGGCGTTTGACGGAGAATTCTTTTTATTTTTCCGACTCGGGCGTCAAGCGCTTCCGTCATTTCGTTGAACTGATCAGCGACATAGTGAATTTCGTCAAATTTGCGAAACTTGATGCGCACGGTTAAATCACCTTTCCCGAGTGCCCTAAAATATTGGCCCAGTTTAAAAATGGGTCCTGCAATTTTGTGGGTTAGAAAGATGCTTCCCCAGCCAATGAAAACAAGAAGCAGTGCTCCTAGTCCTAATAATCTTTGATGGGTCTCATCCATAATGTCACGGATGATTTCTTTTTGGCGCTCGCTCAGAAGCGCCGTTTCTTGAAACAAGCGTAGGCTTCTGAGCGGGAGTTCCCTTAATTGCGGTCTTCTTGCCTGTTCGTATTCGTTGATTTGAGCGGCGGTCACGAGAGATTCACGGAGCGATTCTTCAGAAAAAGCCTTTATGACGGAGGCCCAGATTCCAAAATAGCTGCCGGTCATACCGACAGCAGAAATTGTGGCAAGTGTGATGACAATGTAAATTACGTAGTGGAGCTGCAATCCTTTTGCAACTAGAAAGCGTTTTCTGCGGTTTTTTGTCCTCATTTTGCAGGATTATCGGCTTATTTGGAATAATTCCTGAACTTCACCACAGAGAGGTAATTAATCGGGGGAAATTCCATTTCCAATTAGTTGATTTAGCTGTTAAAATAACGCATTTTAGGAGAAGAACCATGTGCGGCATTGTTGGTTATGTTGGTGAACGCGAAGCAGTTCCTGTGCTCATCAAGGGACTTGAGCACCTTGAATATCGAGGCTATGACTCTGCTGGCATTGCCTGCCTTAGCCATGATCGTTCCAAATTCTTTATGATTAAGGAAAAAGGGAAGCTCGCGGAACTAAAGGCTCAGTTGAATGGAGTACCCCCTCAAATGCGCTTGGGAATAGGACATACACGTTGGGCCACCCATGGAGAACCTTCCAAGATTAATGCCCACCCTCACTTAGGACGGGACAGTCGCATCGCTTTAGTTCATAACGGAATTGTTGAGAATTATGCCGAGCTTAAATCGGAACTTGAGCGCAAGGGGCATCGTTTTAAATCGAAAACGGATACGGAAGTGGCTGCGCATCTCATCGAATATTATTACCGAGGCGATCTTTGCGAGGCGCTTCGAAAAGCAGTTCGGCGCATGAAAGGTTTTTTTGCCTTTGTTGCTATCTCGCACGACGAACCCAATCGTCTGTTCGCCTGTAAGCGGTCAAATCCGCTTGTCATTGGCGTGGGCCATAACGAACATTTTGTGGCCAGTGATGTTTCGGCGTTACTCCCTTACACGAAACGCGTGATTTATTTGGATGACGATGAGCTTGTGGAATTGACACCGGATTCCGTAAGGGTCACTCAATTACAAAAAGGAACGAAGATCCAAAAAAAGGTTTCCGAGATCAATTGGAATGTCGAACAGGCACAAAAGGGCGGTTTCCCCCATTTCATGCTCAAGGAAATTTACGAACAACCTCGTGTGCTATCAGAAACCATATTGGAACGCATTGATGATAAGGGAAATATTCATTTTGAATTACTCCCGAAATCGACGGTCAAGAAACTTCAGAAAATAAAGAAAATCCATATTGTCAGTTGTGGAACAGCTTACCACGCCGGTTTGGTTGCCAATTATATGATGGGTAAATATGTTCGGCTTCCGATTGAGGCCACTGTTTCAAGCGAGTTTCGCTACGAAGATCCGATCGTTGGGCCTGGCGATTTGGTGGTATTGATCACTCAGTCTGGAGAAACTGCGGACACGCTTGCCGCGCTCCGTTTGGCGAAAGAAAAGAAGGCATTGACGCTTGCGATCGTCAATGTGGTTGGCAGTACTATTGCGCGCGAAGCAGACCTTGTTATTTACACACAGGCGGGTCCTGAAATCGGAGTTGCATCCACGAAGGCGTATATTGCACAGCTTGGGACGCTGGCCCTCTTCACATTTTATTTGGCTCGGCTTCGGAAAACAATCGCGTCTCAAGAATATCGAGAGTTGATCGGCGAATTCAGGAAGTTGCCGAAATCGGCGGAGCAGGTTCTAAAACAAGTGGATGACATTGATCGATGTGCGCGAAAACATTTTCATCGAAAGAATTTTCTTTATCTTGGCAGGGGTTACAATTATCCGACTGCGTTGGAAGGCGCCTTGAAATTGAAGGAAATTTCTTATGCGCATGCTCATGGGTATGCGGCGGGAGAGATGAAGCATGGACCTATCGCGTTGATCGATGAGGAGCAGCTTGTTATTTGTATTGCCCCGCAGTCGAAAACCTATGACAAAATGATTTCCAATATTGAAGAAATCAAAGCCCGCAATGGGCTTGTCATGGCGATCGGTACTTATGGTTCTAAGGCATTGAGCAAATTGGCCGACTATTTATTTTTAATTCCAAATACCCCAGAGATTTTCTCGCCTATTTTGAGTGTCATTACGCTCCAAGTTTTTGCTTACAAGATAGCGGTTTTGAATCACCGTGATGTGGACCAGCCGAGGAACCTCGCAAAGTCGGTTACAGTAGAATAATGGAAAGGGCTGAAGAGCCCTGAAAATATTTAGGGAAATTAAGGGTTGACAGGTAATAAACCGTGAAATACAATAATTTTGTTAAAGAAAAGCACTTGAATGCCGCACTGATTTTCATTAAAGAATTTAGATTGGTAATCAGTGCAGTACTCACCTTCTAAATTAAAAAATAAGTCTTAA
>JACQQP010000166.1 GCA_016206945.1 Candidatus Omnitrophota bacterium
AGGCAGACGGACCCGGTTCTTCCCCAATCGTAGTCCCCACACCAGCGGCATTCTGCGCCGTGAGCGTGGGAACCAATGAAAAAATAAAACACACAATCAACATTAAACTCCAAACGCGACCTCGTCGCATCAGTTTAGCGTGTTTCATATTGAACTCCTGGTTTTTTCACCTGTGGAATCCAGTTTGTAATTCCATCACCCTAAGGTAATGCGGAATTCGGAGTTCGGAATGTGGAATGATTGCACCCTGACTATCATGATCCATTCCGCATTCCGTATTCCACATTCCGCATTGAGACAAACAGGTGATTGGGATCACGTTCCATCCTGTAATTCTAATTCATTGAGCCATCGGGGAGTTTTTTAACATGTTCCCGATGGCTCATCCCAGCCCCGCAAGGGGCGTGGGATTACCTATAGGTAACCCTATGCCAGCCTCATCGGTTTTTCCGATGAAGCTCCATGAGACTGGCTAGGGTGAGGGGTCGGAAACTCCCCGACCCCTCAATTCATTGTCTTCATGTAAAATAATTTCAAAGCTTTCCTGATCCTTTTCAAGAAAGACGCGGTTCTTTTCAACTTTTGTCAACTGAAAACCTTCGAGCGTCTGCCCTTCTTGAACGATCTCCCCATTCACGATGGCGAAGGATTTGCCTTTCCTGTCCAAAATGATCCCTTCAAGTTTCAGTTCTCCACGGCTCCACTCGCCGCCCGATAAATTTTGCATGGGGGATAAAAATGGATCGCGTCCTTGGGTATCATAACGGAACTCTTCCGCAAATGCCAACGAAAAAACGGCCAAAACCCAAGTGGCTGCCACAAAAAAAAGGACGTTTCCCCTGAACCAAACCCGCAGGATCCTCATCTGAGGCCAGACTGCTTGATAAAAGCAGCCAAAACAAACGTGCACCGATGAACATTGGGTACCTCTTCACCTCCCATGATCTCGAGGCTCGTGAGGGCGAGATTTTTTGGGTACAGTTCCAAGCCATTGATGAACCGGCCTAGGTTGTGATAGGTTCCCTCAACGACAAACTCATAACTGACGGGAGCATAAGCATGCGAAAACGGCGCCGGAAGTTCCAAAATGCGCGTCGCCGGCCTTGAGGCTTTAATTTTTACGCCGGTATCGCCTGCCGTTGTTGACACAATCTCAATGAACCGATTGGTCTCTTCTGGTTCGAAAAATTGTTCTCGAACTTGCTTGATGCGCTCGCCAAATAGCTCTTTTTGCTTTGTCATTTCCGGAATGCGCGCGATTTTAACCGTCGCTTGTGTCAGGCGATTCTTTAACTGGTTGACCTCCTCTGCTTTCTGATGGTTATGAACGAGCATGGGAAGCAAAAAGAAGAAGGTAAATAATAAGAAAGCGCCCACCGCAATCGTATTCTGAATCAGTGTTCTTCGATCCACGGAAGCCATCCGCAACTTCAAATCACTTAAGGAGACCTTAGGAAAGGCTGGCTTGTTCATGTGGCCGTCTCCGAAAAGCCTTCCGTTCTGATGGTCGCGTTAAATTGAGTGATTTCTCCTTTTTCGCCGTCACGGTTTTGGCTGCTTGTGGTGACCATCGTCTTTACCGTCTTTTTAACATTCGGATTCGCCTGCGTCAGGGGTCCAAGATGCGCTTCCACCTGATCCTTGATCGCATTTGCAAATTGCTGGATTTCAATTAATCTTGAACTTTTGCCGCCGGATTCAGAAAAACCATTTAAGAATAACTCAAGCTCCTTTTTATTGCGGGCAAATTTAACTTCCGTGAGCCAAGCTCCATTGGGAATCAAGGTGCTGATCAGATTCAAGACGCGCGCTGTCTCAAGCGGAGGATCCACAAAATCGTCATAAAAATCCACCTCCGCGAAAATGGTCACCCCGAGCTCCTGTTCTAAAAGATCGGCTTGAACGCTCTTGGACTGAATCGCGTTCCACTGTTGTGTCAAGGTGCGGTGCTCTTCTCGAATCCGGACATAAAGGAAGAGATGGTAGATCGCGAACACCACAAAGATGAAGAAGACTCCCGCGCCAATGGGACGATAGGGAATCCTGAGCTTTCTTTTTTCCTTAATCCGAAGTTCGGCTGGTAGAAGATTGATGAAGATCATCCCATCACACTAGGGCAATGCGGAATTCGGAGTTCGGAATGTGGAATGATGGCACGTTGACCATCCGTATCCATTCCGCATTCCCTGCCTCGCCGGCAGGCGGGCGTATTCCACATTCCGCATTGAGACAAACAGATGGTGGGAGCATCAGGGATGAATGGCCAAGCCTAAGCTCACGGGTAAATAGGGAATCATTGCCTTCAGGGCTTCTGAATCAAACGCTTGACCGACCGCCAAGCGGCTTGAGGGATCCCATTTTTGAACCGGTACCTCCACTTGTTTTCCGAGCAGTTCGGGCAAAATGCTCAATTGGGAAAAGCCGCCTGAGATGTAAAATACCTCGATCGGTGAAGCGCCCTCGTGCTGACCGTAGTAATAATTGAGGGAGGTGCTTAACTCTCTAAATAAATGATCCAAACCCTGATGGATGGCAGAAAGAGACTCCGGTTGTTTGAGGCTATCGTCGCATAAAATTTTGACGACCTCTTCCTCAGAAACGTTTAACTTGCGGCGGACCATTTCAGCCAAGTCAGCACCGCCGAAAGCAATATCGCGCGAAAAACTCAACTTTCCTTTATCGACAATTCCCAACGTGGTATCGCCCGCCCCAAGATCAATCAAGCCGACACAGCGCTTCAGCTCATCCGGATGGCTGAATTCAAAGGCGTTGGCATAAGCGAAGATATCCGCATCGATTGCTTTCACGATAAGCCCGGCCTCGCGCGCTAAGGCCAGCAATTTATCCACCTCTGTCCGCCGCGCGGCCACCAAAATGACTTGCATCGTATCAGCGCCGGCTTTTGCGTCTTCCCCGTTTCCGCTAAAGACATAATAGTCCAAGGTGACTTCGGACACATTAAAAGGAAGATACTTCTCGGCTTCGAATTGAATGGAACTCGCAAAATCCGCTCGATTCATTTTCGGAAAAGAAAGGTAGCGAATCACAATCCCTTCACCCTTTAGAGATACTCTCACTTCCTTTGTTTCAAATTTGCCTTCTTGAAAAAGATCTTTGACCTGTTGGGCGACCGGCTTTTGCTTGACGAGCTCTTTGCGCACACAGCGTTCGAGGCTCAGGCGCTCGCCCTCGACTAATAATTCGCAGGCAACGAGATTGGCCTTACCAATATTGAGACCGACTCTGCGCTGGACACTCGGCTCTCGAGACTTTTTTTGAATCAGGGAAGGAATGGTTTTGGAAATGAAGTCGGCAATTTTCGGGATTTGTATCGCCATATGTCAAAATTGGGCTTGCGCTTAAGATAGCAAATCCAACCAGAAAAATCCAATTAAAATTAATGAAGCCCAGATTTACGGAACATAGTGACGTAAGTCTCTGGCTGAATTAACCCAGCACTAATTTTCACACAAAAGATGGTAGAAAATTAGTGCTGGGTTCAATTCGGACAACAAGTTACAACACTCTATACGCTTTGTAACGTGTGTCCTCATTGAAAAAACAACCTACCCGCCCACATGGGGCGAGTAGGTCGTCTCGTAAAAAAACCACTTGAGGCGAGTTCAATTACACTACGGCGATGCCTCCACAGTTTGTGCCCGGAGCTGCAGCTTGACCACCAACTCCACCCGTAGCAGCAGCGCCAACAGGAGCACCTATCTGAACCCGAAGAACGCCTGTCTGGTCAATGCAATAAGCGTTGACCGATTCATTTGCCCGGACAACCGCATTGACCGTATAGGTGCTAATGACGCCACCTACAGCCGCACCTAGCTGCTGAGATACGAAGTGGCCATGCTTGATAACGCCGCCGCCGACCGCAGCGGTTGCCGCAGCCCAGGTAGCGTCCAGATAAGCAGGTACAGCGCTCGTCATTAGTCCAGCAGTCCCATACGTCGCAGGTTGCAGCGCGGCACGGTAACTTTCAGACGCCGTACTAAAGGCCCTCAAGTCGCCTTGAACAGCGCTGTCATTTGCATTGATTCTCGCTCGAAGCAAATTTGGAATTGCGATTGCAGCCAGTAAGCCTATGATCGCAACCACAATCATAATTTCTACGAGCGTGAATCCTTTACGTCCTAATTTCGTTTTCATGGTTTAAATCCTCTCTTTCTGATCAAGTTGCCTTGTGGTTATAAGTCAATCAAAAGCTATGCCAAAATATTCTATATCATATTTATAAAATACCGCTTAACGCAAACCATTTCGGTGAAGACACTTACGATATGAAATAAAATCACTTTTTCTGACCACTGACTTACGCGAAAGTCTTTTTTTGTAAAACACTTTTGCATGAAGTAAAAAATTTTTTACCTCCCCCCTCACCCTCCCCTCTCCCCCTTTCCGCCACAAAGATGGCGGCTCCATGGTCCAACGGAAAAGGGGGAGAGGATAAAGGTGAGGGGGTAAAATTTTCTTAAGTCAGAGGCATTCGATCAACCGCCGCTAAGTGCAGTTCCCCCCGCCGGACACACATTCCCATCCGCTGTTATCGAAGCAGCATTATAGACATAAATGACATTGCTCGTTTCGGTACAATAACTTCTCACACCCGTAAAATTAGCTGCGCTCGGAACTGCAGTGCATGTAAAAGTTTCGCCCCCGTTCCCGTTCCTCAAGTCAAACGCATAACCTGATTTCTGGCCACTTTCGAGTCCGCCGCCTAAGTATGAGGAGCCCATAGCAGCAAGAGATGTGGGATAGGCTCCCGTTGTACTCCGATAGGAAATGCAGGCGCTCTGAATAGACCTCAGGGCTCCTTTTGCGGCCCCCTCATTACCTTGAACTCTGGCAGCGAGATAACTTGACGTCGTGACAGCAACTACAATTGAAATGATCGTAATCACAACGATCAATTCGACTAGAGTAAACCCCGTTAAACTTTGTTCAGGCCTTTGGCGCAAGGCTGTCATCCTTTTTCCTTAGAACTTGTTACTGAAGCGCTAATACCATATTTATTTATCTTATACTGTAGGTTTTGGCGTGTTAAGTTTAATTTCTTGGCTGCTCTATTCTTATTTCCCCCTGAATCTCGGATCGCCTTTTCAATTAAATCTTTCTCAAAGGACTCCAATGCTACCCTAAGATCACTGCTAGTGTTTATCGGCTCAGGACTTGCAGAACTAAAGTTCCCCGTATGGATCGCTTCTTCGACCGCATTCTGGTCCAGGGTCTCGGCCTCAGAAAGCGTGACAAGCCGCTCAATGACATTCTCAAGCTCCCGTATATTTCCCGGCCAAGGGTACCCTTGTAAGACCCCTATTGCTTCATCCGTTACCTTCAATGTTCGGCTGATTCCATGCCTCTCGGCAAAGAAACTCAGAAAATAAGAAACAAAAAGGGGTATGTCTTGTGCGCGTCTTCTTAAGGGAGGCATAATGATTGGGATCACATTCAAGCGATAAAACAAATCCTCTCTGAAACGGCCCGCCTTGATTTCGGCAGGCAGGTTTTTGCTCGTGGCGGCAAGAAGTCGAAAGTTGACGAGAATATCCCGCACGCCTCCAAGCCGTTTCAAGGTACGTTCTTGCAGCACACGCAGTAACTTCACTTGCAGGGAAATTGACATTTCCCCGATCTCATCTAAAAGAAAGGTGCCCGATTCCGCCAGCTCAAAAAGTCCCATTTTGGATGCGACTGCGCCTGTAAAGGCGCCTTTTTCGTATCCGAAGAGTTCGCTCTCCAATAGATTTTCGGGAAGGGCGGCGCAATTGATGCTCACAAAAGGCCCTTTGCGGCGGCGCGATTGATAATGGATCGAGCGCGCCACCATTTCCTTGCCGGTGCCGCTTTCTCCAATAATTAAAACCGTGCTTTCGGTCTTCGCTATTTTTTCAATTAACCGAAAGATTTCCTTCATCTCCGCTGTCGCGCCAATCATGTTTTTAGGATGATAACGCTCAGGAAACCCCTTATGCTGAATGGCCGCTTCAGGAGTCAGGCGCTTTTGGCTCAATGCTTTTTTCACCACTCCCAAGAGGTCGGCAATCTTAAACGGTTTCACGAGGTAGTCGCTTGCCCCCGCTCGAATGGCACCAACGGCTGATTCAAGCGAAGCATAGGCGGTAATCACCACTACATTCACTTCGGGATTGATCGTCTTTGCTTTCCGAACGAGGTCTAAACCATTCAGCTCCGGCATCACAAGATCGGTAACGATCAAATCCGGATTCGCCTCCTTCATGGCACCCACGGCTCGGACGGGACTTTCAAAGCAGACCACTTCATACCCTTCTTCCTCAAGCGCTTCTTTGATCGTG
Organism: Candidatus Omnitrophota bacterium; assembly: GCA_016206945.1. GTDB lineage: Bacteria > Omnitrophota > Omnitrophia > Omnitrophales > Danuiimicrobiaceae > 01-FULL-45-10b. Next base: position 6,321 of record JACQQP010000166.1, read on the forward strand.
CCCCGTATATTCAACTCGTCGTCAACCACAAACACTTTCTGGTGATTCGCCATGTTTCACTCTAAAGTTTTGGAAGCGCTATTTTGACCTGCGTTCCTTTTTGCTGTTTACTCGAAATCGAAAGTTGGCCTCCATGCTGACTCACAATCTTATAAGCGTGGGCCAAACCCAAACCCGTCCCGTTCGATTTGGTCGTTTTGAAGGGAATAAACACCGAATGAAGTGTCTTCCGGTCCATCCCACAGCCGGTGTCCTCCACGGAGATCAACACGTGGGTTCCATTCGCGTGTGCATCGACGGTGAGCTTGCCTTCATCCGGCATCGCCTCATACGCATTGGTAATCACATTGATGAGCACTTGTTTCATATATTCGGGATCGATCCTTATTTTGAGGTTCCTTTCTTTGTAACTCGGAACCACTTTGACTCGGGGATTGAAACTTTCTTGATGACGCATGAGCAAAAAAATCTGATCGAGGAAGCCGGTGACCGAAACCTCTTCGAGTTTGAGTTCCGGAAGACGCGAATAATCGAGGAGCCGGCTGAAGATCCGATTGATCCTTTCGGATTCCTCGACCACGGCGCTCATCAGTTTCCGCTGTTTTTCACTCAGTTCTTCTCCAAGCCGCCTCGAAATCAATTCCACAGAACCGCTGATGGAGGCAAGCGGATTTCGAATTTCATGGGCGATGCTCGAAACCACTTCTCCCAAAAAGACAAGCCGCTCCTGCGTTTTCATTTTGCCTTCAAGGGTCTGGATCATCTGAGAAAAGTAGTACGTTAAAATGGCGACTAAAAAAAAGACCGTGATGCGGACATAGCCCGCATAAAAAAGGTAGACCACATCCCGCCTGCCGTTGCTGAACGTGTCAGTCGCCACTAAATCGGACGGTGCCCAGAAAGCGTTATTCAGGTATACGCTCACCGCAAAGCAAACACTGCTTCCGAGCGCAACCGCGAAACTCGCCCGCGGCGACAAAACGGCACCCGCGGTTAAGATGGAGATCATATAAACATTCGCAAAGATGCTGTCCACACCGCCTGTAAAATAAACGAGCGCGCTTTCCAACACCAGATCGCAAACCATTTGGACATAAGCGAGGAGCAGTAAATTCCTCGCCGTAATCAGCCATGCCATATAGATGGCGCTCAGAACCGAGATAAGCGCAATAATCGCGTAAAAAAGAATTTTCTCCGCCGGGAATACGAACTGGGCGTGGAAGAGGAAAAAAGCGGCGATGAACAGGCGCGCCATAATCAAGGTGCGAAGACGCTTGCTTAGGATTGCTTTCGGTAACATGTTAGTGCAGCGCTTGTGTCAGCGTGAGAATCGGCAGGAACATCGCAATCACGATTCCGCCGATCACAATTCCCAAAAAAGCGATGACCAAAGGCTCAATCATCGAGGTGAGGCCATCGACCGCGGTATCCACTTGAACATCGTAAAAATCAGAAATTTTAGCCAACATTTTATCCAGCTCGCCGGTTTCCTCACCGACTGCGACCATGCGAACCACCATCGGTGGAAAGATCTTCTTCTTGGACATGGGGACTGAAATGCTCTCGCCCTCCTTAATGGAATTGCGGACATCGCTGATCATGAGCTCGATTAAGCGATTTCCTGCCGTCTTCCCGACAATGTCTAAGGCGCCTAAGATCGGGACGCCGCTTTTGACGAGCGTCGAGAGCGTTCTTGAAAACTTGCTGACGGCCACCTTCAGAAAAAGAGAACCAAAAATGGGCATGTGTAATTTCTGTGAATCAAACCACAAACGTCCGCTCTTTGTGTTAATAAACCGATTGAATAAAAAGAT
>JACQQP010000018.1 GCA_016206945.1 Candidatus Omnitrophota bacterium
CGGATCGCTCACCACAGTGCTGAGCGAACACACAAAATCAAATGAGTCGAAGCACTAGAGCAAAAGATTGTCGTTCTCATTTTCCGTACCCGGTTCGCGGTTTTTTCCTCTTTTAGCTCCAGATTTTTTCGATCCACCTTCCGAATCAGGAGATGGCGATTCCAAAGAATCATTTAACGCGCGCGTGAGCGTCTCAATCTTACTCTCAGCCTGGCTAATCTTTTGCGTGCATAGCCGTGAGAGCTTAACGCCCTCCTCATACTTTTTAAGCGCATCCTCAAGCGGCATGTTCCCATTCTCCAGATCTTCAACGATTTTCTCAAGCCGCTCTAACGCTTTTTCAAACTTAAGTTCTGATTCCATCTTTTGCTCCTAATTCTGTCACCTTGGATTTCAAAGTCCCTGATTTTAATTGAGTCCGAATGAACTCGCCAACTTGAATTTGCTTTACATCCTTAAGCAAACTCCCTTGAGAATCAAACGTAAGGCTATAACCTCGATCGAGAACGCCAAGGGGGCTCAGCGTATGAAGCTTGCCCGCCCAGCTGCGAAGGAGCTGTTTTTTCTCCTGAAAAACCCGATTGAGATAGTTCTGCATCTGGCGCAAAAGTTCGTCCAGACGTTGGGAAAGTTGGTTGATATAAACTTGCGGCTGGCGAAACGCATAACTTTCTTTAGCGCTCATCAGCGCTTCGCGTTTTGAACCTACCAGGTTTTTGATTGCCGTTTGCATTCTTTCCCGCACTTCGCGAAGCCGTTCATCAAGTTCATCCCAATTCATGACCACCTTTTCTGCTGCCGCTGTCGGCGTATGAGCGCGGAAATCGGCCACAAAGTCAGCCATCGTCCAATCCACTTCGTGTCCCACCGCCGAAACAATCGGGATTTCAGAGCGAGCAATCGCACGTGCGACCTGCTCTTCATTAAACGCCCAGAGATCCTCTAGACTCCCACCCCCACGACCCACAATGATTAAATCCAACCGGCCAAACTGATTCAACCGGTCAATCCCATCACTAATTTCCTCTGCCGCACCATCCCCCTGGACTCGAACCGGAAAGACAAACACCTCAAGCCCAAACGTGCGCCTCTTCAATATCTTAAGCATATCTTGGATGGCTGCCCCAGTCGGCGACGTTACGATTCCAATTCGCTTTGGATAGAGCGGAATTGGCTTCTTACGTTCCTCACGGAAAAGACCTTCCTTTTCAAGCTTCTCTTTCAATTGTAAAAACCTGAGTTGAAGCGCGCCCAAGCCTTTAGGTTCCATTCGCTGGACGTAAATTTGATACTGCCCGCGCTGATCGTAAACAGAAATGCGCCCGATGCAAATCACATGAAGACCATCCTCGAGCTCAAATTTGAGAAACTGATTCGCGTTCGCGAAAAAAACAGCATTGAGCTGCGCCGTTTCATCCTTCAAGGTAAAATAAATGTGTCCTGAGCCATGCCGCTTATAATTTGAAATCTCTCCCTCCACCCACACGACCGGAAACCGCGATTCCAAGATGGCGCGGATTTCGCGTGTAATTTCGCTTACTTTGTAAATTTTCTGAGTCGAAGCAAGTATACTCCCTTCCCCCCTTGCGGGGGAAGGATAGGATGGGGGGTACGTTTTCAAGTTGCACCCCAACCTTTATCCTCCCCCGTCAAGGGGGAGGAAACGTTGTTGAGTTTCTCATGAATTCGCCTGATTGATTGAGCTCGGCCGGTTTGAACGTCGATCTCAATCAGAGCACCTGATAAACGAACGTCTTCTGAAGCCACGTCCATGGGCCCAGGCATCTGGGTCCGAAAACGGTGAAGGACTTGCTCGATGTCACGACCCAGCACTGAGTGATAAGGACCTGTCATGCCCAGTTCAGTCATATAAGCGGTTCCCTTCGGAAGGATGGATTCATCGGCAGTCTGGATGTGCGTATGCGTTCCATACACGGCACTGACCTCGCCGTCGAGAAACCAACCCATAGCAACTTTTTCGGAGGTCGCTTCAGCGTGAAAATCGATCAGAATGATTTTGGTTTGAGACTTAAGTGATTTGACAATCGATTCTGCCGCTTGAAAGGGACAATCCACACTTTGAAGAAAAACGCGGCCCAAAAGGTTGACAACTGCGATCTTCACGCCTTTTTCAGTAGACGCAACTACCGAACCACGTCCTGGCGTTCCCTTTGGGTAATTGAGCGGCCGAAGCACGTGTGGATTTTCTTCTACCACTTGTACCGCCTCTTTTTTCTTAAAAATGTGATCTCCGCTCGTTATCACGTCGACGCCATGAGTCAGCAGCTCTTCCGTTGTATCCCGCGTAACACTTGAACCTGCGGCGATATTTTCTCCGTTCACCACCACTAAATCGATTCCAAGATTTTCCCGTAGTTTGGGGATGATCTTGCGGCAGGCTTCGCGGCCAGGCTTTCCAACAGTGTCCCCAATGACCAAAACTTTTGCAGTTTCCATCCCATTCACTCGTTCGTAATTACTTCATCCAATGAAACGTCGGAATCGCTTACGGGAATTGAATCCAGCACTTGAAAATCAAAGGCCAAACCAAATCGCTTCACATGGGGAGGTACCGTTTCAAGAAACCGATCGTAATAGCCTTTTCCACGGCCCAGCCGATGGCACTTGTGGTCAAAAGCAAGGCCGGGCACGAAGATCAAATCTATTTGATTCAATTCAATCGACCGGCGCTTCCCAGGTTTCGGCTCCATAATGCCGTAACTTCCCCGCCCCAAATCATCGTTCAAGCTTCTCACGATCGATGGCCGTATTTCATCGGTTGCCTGATCAATATAAGGAAGGGTCACCTGTTTTCCTGATTCGAGTGCCACCTCAATTAATTCCTGAGTCGCCACCTCTTCTTCTGTTGCGTAATAAAACATGATCGTTCTCGCTTGCTGGAAGACGTCCATTTTTTGAATTTTGGCTACGATCGATCTGCTTTTCCTCAAGCGCTCCACCCCTCCTCGTGTCCGGAGCTCCGCGCGCACTTCGCTTCGAATTCTCTGTTTTTCGACATCAATATTCATATCCAAAAATGCGCCTGGAGAGAATCGAACTCCCAACCCCCTCCTTAGGACGGAGATGCTCTATCCAATTGAGCTACAGGCGCTCGAAATAGCGATCAGGAAAAAACAGCATCCTACGTGCTTATACCTGACTCAATATTGAATCAAGGAATCGATTCGATAATTCCTAAGACGCTCGCGGCCGTTTAAAAATTTTAGCTCCACGAGGAAGGCAAGCCCCAAGACACTCGCGCCCAATTTCTCCACAAGCCGAATCACTGCCTCAGCAGTACCCCCTGTCGCAAGCAAATCGTCTACGATCACGATCTGTGTTCCCTTTTTAACTGCGTCAAGATGCACCTCTAAAGAATCCTCTCCATATTCTAATGCATAAGACACCGCTTCCTTGGCTGCAGGAAGTTTCCCTTTTTTCCGAACTGGAACAAAGCCAGCACCAAGGAGATAAGCGAGAACGGGACTGAAAATGAAACCTCGCGACTCAATCCCGACAACTTGATCAATCTTGAATCCTTCAAAATTTTTCGCAAGCTGATCGCAGGCAAAACGCAAGGCAGGCCCGTTTTTCAAAAGAGGGGTGATATCTTTAAAAATAATTCCCTTTTTCGGGAAATCCGGAATGTCGCGGATGAACTCTCTGAGCTGCTGTACATTTAACATTACCTCCTTAGCCGACATAGTCCTCAAGCTTTTCCTCCTTTAGTTTTAAAACAAAACGGATCTTCTTGATGGCTGCCATTTCAATTTGACGAATTCTCTCTCGTGTTACGCCAAATTGCTTCGCTGTATCTTCAAGGGTGTGAGGTTCGCCTCCCTTCAAACCAAAACGGAGAACGAGAACTTGTTTCTCGCGCTCGTCCACAAAGTTGAGCAACTGCTCGATTCGCTGCCCTTCAAAAATATCCTCTATCCGTTCTGCGGGCGAAGACGTACTTTCATCTTGAATTAAATCCATCATTTCTGCTGCTCCATCCAAACTGACAGGAGCGTTCAAAGAACCCGGCTGAGAAGCAATCCGCTCAAGCTCTTTCACTTTTTCGACTGGGATTCCCATCGCGTCCGCAATCTCTTTGTCCGTCGGTATGCGGGCAAGTTTCTGCACCAAACCATCCCTTACCTTTCGCCACTTAGAAAGCGTATCAAACATATAAACGGGAACGCGGATGGTTTTCCCCTGATTTGAAAGAGCCCGCATAATGGCTTGCTTAATCCACCAAGAGGCATACGTTGAAAATCGATAGCCTTTCTTATAATTAAATTTATCCACGGCTCGCATTAAACCGATATTGCCTTCCTCCACCAAATCTGAAAAAGGAAGCCCTAAGTTCGAATAGCGCTTGGCGATGCTGATCACAAGGCGGAGGTTGGAACGAATCATTTTTTCCCGTGCTCCGCGCGCCCCGTCCTGATTCAAATTGATCGTTCGAGCAAGGGAAACTTCTTCTTCCGGGGTTAGGAGAGGGATTTTCTCAATTTGATTGAGATAAATCCGCATCGGTGTCTTATCAAGCGTCACCTCATCGACGCTAACTTCCTCTTCTTCCGACCGTTCCGATCGGCCTAATTTTGACTTCTGAGGCTTTTTCCGCTCATCAGAAGTTGGAATTTGGCTCCTTGCCGAAGAAGGAGCTAGAGAAGTCCGTTTCCGCTTACGCTTCTCCTTGCGCGAAGCGGTCCGTCGTGCTTTCCGCCTGCTGCGTTTAATTTTTCTTTTCTTTGCCATTCAATGGAATTATCTTGTGGTTCGACTCTCCGCCAGAGGCGAATCCCCGCCTGCCTGATGGCGGCCAGGCAGGGATTCGCTCACCACCGTATTGAGCGTCCGCCACAAAGTTTGGCGGACTGTCGAAGCACTAGGTCTTTTTCTTAAGAACTGCCTGCGCCGCCGCAAGCCGGGCTACTGGTACACGATAAGGCGAGCAACTTACGTAATTCATTCCTACGTTCTGGCAAAACTCCACAGAAGCGGGGTCGCCACCGTGTTCGCCGCAAATGCCAACCTTTAAGTCCTTGCGAACTTTGCGCCCCTGTTCAATGGCCCACTGAACCAAAGCACCCACACCCTCCGTATCTAAACTCTGAAAGGGGTCCTTTTCAAGAATCCCCTTTTCGATATAGCCCTTCAAAAAGCTTCCCGCATCGTCCCGGGAATAACCAAATGTCATCTGGGTCAGGTCGTTGGTTCCAAAAGAAAAGAATTGGGCCTCCTGAGCAATTTTCCCGCCTATGATTGCGGCGCGCGGAATCTCGATCATCGTTCCAATGGTGTAAGATACGGTCGTTTTCTTTTCTTCGAATACCTCGCGAATAACGCGCTCCATGTCTTGTTTGAGGATTGAAAACTCTTTATCCGTTCCTACAAGGGGAATCATAATTTCGGGAATGACGCGAATCCCCTTGTGCTTCATATTACAAGCAGCTTCCATGATCGCCCGTGTTTGCATATCGTAAATCTCTGGATAGCTGATTCCCAGACGACAACCACGGTGACCTAACATCGGATTGAACTCATGAAGGGCTGCTACCTTTTGACGCACCTTTTCAGCGGATATATTCATAACCTCGGCCATCTCCTCTTGAGTCCCCTGATCGTGAGGTAAAAATTCGTGAAGCGGAGGATCCAAAAGACGGATGGTAACCGGGTTTCCATCCATGGCTTCGAAAATTTCCTCGAAATCTTTTCGCTGCATGGGAAGAAGTTTCCCAAGGGCCCTTTCCCGCTCTTCTTTCGTTTCGGAAAGAATCATCTCTCGCATGGCCTTAATCCGATCGCCCTCAAAAAACATATGTTCCGTTCTGCAAAGACCGATTCCTTCCGCTCCGAATTTCCGAGCTTTTTCTGCATCCTTAGGAGTATCGGCATTGGTCCGCACGAAGAGTTTCCGAGTTTCATCAGCCCAGCGCATGAGCTTTGCAAAATCACCACTGAGCTCAGATTCGATCGTGCTCACCCGACCCAGATAGACTTCCCCTAAGCTTCCATCGAGCGATATATATTCACCTTCATGAACGGTTGCTCCACCGGCTTGAAACCACTTCTGATCGTAATCAATTTGAAGACCTTCACAACCTGCGACGCAACATTTTCCCATCCCCCGTGCTACCACCGCCGCGTGCGAGGTCATGCCACCACGGCTCGTGAGAATTCCCTGCGCTGCGTCCATACCGCCGATATCTTCCGGCGATGTTTCAAGACGAACCAGAATCACTTTTTCGCCCTTCCCAGCCCATACTTCGGCGTCACCCGCATTAAACACAACCTTTCCCGTGGCAGCCCCAGGAGAGGCAGGCAGTCCTTTCGCTATAGTGTGTTTCTTTTCTTTGGGGTCAAACCGAGGATGTAATAATTGATCTAAACTGGAAGGTTGCACCCGCAAGATGGCAGTTTGTTTTCCAATGAGACCTTCCTTCACCATTTCCACCGCAATTCGGACAGCTGCATAAGCAGTCCGCTTGCCATTGCGCGTTTGCAACAGATACAGCTTCCCTTCCTGAATCGTAAACTCTATATCCTGCATGTCTTTGTAATGGCGTTCGAGCCTCTCACGGATCCTGGACAATTGTCTATAAACATCGGGCCATTTCGCTTTCAAATCCTCTAAAGGTTCTGGAGTTCTAATTCCAGCCACCACGTCCTCCCCTTGTGCGTTTACCAAAAATTCTCCGTAAAAGCGATTCTCGCCGGTCGAGGGGTCACGGGAAAAACAGACGCCCGTACCGGAACTTTCGCCCATGTTTCCGAAAACCATGGCCTGAACATTCACCGCCGTACCCAAAAGGCCTCGAATGTCATGAAGTTCTCGATATTTGGCCGCCCGAGCATTGTTCCAGGAATTGAAGACGGCGTTAATGGATTTGGAGAGCTGAACTTTTGGATCGGAAGGGAATTCTTCGCTCGTATAATCTTGATACACTTTTTTGAACTGCCGAACCACATCCTTTAAGTCATTGGCCGAAAGAGCGACGTCACTTTCAACTCCGAGATGAGTTTTTTTATGCTCCAAAATGTGTTCAAATTTTTCGTGAGGGATATTCATCACAACATTACCGAACATATGAATGAAACGTCGATAGGCATCCCAAGCGAACCGCTCATTTTCTGTTTTAATGATGAGGCCCTGCACGACGTCGGAATTAAGTCCCAGATTGAGCACGGTATCCATCATTCCAGGCATGGAAACAGCAGCGCCGCTTCGCACGGAAACTAAAAGCGGGTTTTGTCGGTCGCCAAATCGGGCGCCCATTGCTCCCTCAAGTCTTTTTAGATTTTTCTCAGCCTCAACCTCAAGTCCTGCAGGCCACTTTTTCCCAAGCTCGTAAAAGAGTGCGCAAGCCTCCGTGGTAATCGTGAAACCTGGTGGAACAGGAATGCCAAGGCGCGTCATTTCCGCAAGATTCGCCCCCTTGCCGCCAAGCAAACCCTTCATCCCGGCGTCACCCTCCGCCTTTCCGCCGCCAAAAAAATAGACAAACTTTTTCCCCGTTCGTCCTGTTCTATTCGACCCTGACCGAGCCCCAGATTTTACCATAGTCGCCATTCCTATCTCCTTTCAAAAAAGGGGTTTACGATAATTGCAGAGAGATGAAAAACGAATAATTTTATCCCAAATAAGGAGAAAAATCTAGACTTTTATTAAAAGGTTGGATTATACGTTCGTCACATAGGAAAGGTCGGCAACTTCGGCGGAACAAAGTGAATTGATTTTTTTTACCAACGCCTGTCGATTGTTACGCATTTTTGGATCTTCAGCATTGACTAGCACACGATCAAAGAAATCATGAATCGGCTGATAGAAAACATCGCCATAACGTTTCACAGCAGTTCCATATCGTCTCTCCTTGATTAACCCCTTGATAATCGATTCTTCCTTATTCAAGAGATCAAACAAAGTCCGTTCCAAAGAATCCTCGAAAAGTGAAGGTTCCACGCGCTCATTAATTTTCTCCTTAACCCCCTTTAAAATATTTCCAGTCCGCTCCATCACTTTGCAAGCGCGTAAAAAGGAGCGTTCGCTCAATTCTTTCGACAAATGGTCAAACCGCTCATAGACATTCGAAATGTCATCGAAACCGCTTGCAAAAATTCCCTGTAGAACTTCAAACTCTTTACTGCCTGGTTTCACTTGCAATTCAAAGACAATGCGCTCTTTAAAAAAAGGAATCAGCTGCTTTTCGATTTCCTGCACACGCTTCGAAATTAATGTTCCGTATTCCTGACATGAAGCTCGAATCAAACCTGACAATGAAATCCGTAAAGGGTGAGCCCGCAAAATTTTGACCATTCCGCCCGCTGCTCGTCTCAAACCATAGGGATCTTGACTTCCACTTAATTCAATTCCAAGACTGGATGCGCCGACCAAAAGATCCATCCGGTCAGCCAGTCCAACCAATGCTCCTTCCACATTCAAACGCTTCTTGAGCTCATGAAAATTCTGAGAAAGATTTGTGGGAAAGTAATGACCCACAACGGCCCGAGCCACTTGCATTTTTTCTCCTTCAATCCGCGCATACTCATAGCCTGTCGTCCCCTGAAGCTCAGGAAATTCATACACCAAGTGAGTCACCAAATCGGCTTTCGCCAGATAAGCTGCTCGAGTTGCATCCCGGATCGTATCTGGTGAAAGATGCGATTCCCTCCCCAAAAAGGAAACCATCGCCTCAAGACGCTTTGTCTTATCCCAATAAGACCCGAGTGATCCTAAGAAGATCATTTCCTTTAGTTTCTCAACTTTGGATGCCAATTTCGTTTTTTGATCCTCATGAAAGAAGAACTGGGCGTCTTCAAGCCGGGAGCGCAAAACCGATCCATAATTCTGCGCAATTTCCCTCACCTTCTTCCGCGGACCATTGAGCACGGCAAGAAAGCGATTTTCCAATCGGCCCGAAGAATCGTAACAAGCAAATATTTTCTGGTTCTTGCTCATACAGGTGGTAAGAATCGCAGCAGGCAACTTTAAATAACCCTTCTCGAACGTGCCGGAGACAGGAAATGGATTTTCAACTAAATGAGCTACGGTTTGGATCAATTCCTCGTTGTCATTATGAAATCCTTTAAGGAAGGATTTAATTTTATTAATCCGCGCCTCCAACTTTAAAATCACGCCATGCTTGAAAAGCAATTGTTCAAAAGCTTCCAGATCAGAATTCAACACCTTCATCCTTTTCGGCGAAAGAAAACGGTGTCCCCATGTAAAATTGGAGCTTTGGACGTCAGCCATCTTATATTTTTGCATCTTGCTTCCGACAAAAGCAAAGGTCCAGCGAATGGGCCGCGTAAACGCATAACGACTTGACTCCCACCGCATTAATTTCGGAAACTCGATCTGAGCCGGAAGTGTCTCAAAGAAATACCGAAGCGGTTTTCGCTCCTTTTTTACTTTGACACATACACGAGGTCCGCGCGGCCCTTCCTTAAAGTAAATGTCCGATTCTTTCTTCTTTACACCCTTTAAAAAACCTAAAAGAGCGGGCGTCGGTTGCCCATCGACATAACACTGCTCCTTAAGAGGACCTGACTTTTCATCCGCTTGGAACGCTAGAGATCGAAAATTTCGAGCGTGAATCACGAATCGCCGAGGTGTGCTAAAGACCTCAAGCTCATCAAATTGATAACCGCATTCCGCCAAAAGCATGGGAGCTTTAGCCGAAATGGATGCTTCAGCTTGGGCAAAGTAAGGGGAGGGAACCTCCTCAACACCAATTTCAAAAAGTAAGGAAGGAGCCTTTGTTCTCATTTCTTCAAAAGGGGGAAACCAAGCGATTGGCGCGACTTTAAATAACCCTCCGCACAAGCACGCGCAAGTGCGCGTACCCTTCCGACATACCGAGGCCTTTCCGTAGTACTAACAGCGCCTCGCGCATCCAACAAATTAAAGGTATGGGATGCCTTCAAACAAAAATCGTAAGCGGGAAGAACGAGATTTTTTTCAATCAGCCGCTTTCCTTCTGACTCATATTGATTAAAATGCTCTAGAAGAACGTTCACATTGGCTTCTTCAAAATTATATTTGGAAAACTCGCGCTCTCCCTGCAAATGGACTTCGCCATAAGAAACGTGATCATTCCACTGAATATCAAAAATTGACTGCTTCCCCTGAAGAAACATGGCAATCCGTTCCAAACCATAAGTAATTTCGCAGGAAACTACCTCAAGATCAAATCCGCCACATTGTTGAAAATAAGTAAACTGGGTGATTTCGAGACTATCCAACCACACTTCCCAACCCAATCCCCAGGCTCCCAACGTAGGGGATTCCCAATCATCTTCGACGAAGCGAATATCATATTGCTCTATGGGAATACCCACATAGCGGAGGCTCTCAAGGTACACTTCTTGGGCGTCACTTGGCGACGGTTTAAGAATCACCTGATATTGATAATAGTGCTGAGTTCTGTGGGGATTTTCACCGTAGCGCCCGTCCGTTGGCCTCCTGGAGGGTTCAACATAAGCAGCGTTCCACGGCTCAGGACCGAGCGCGCGCAAGAACGTGTGGGGTGAGAATGTTCCCGCCCCTACTTCCAAGTCATAGGGCTGAACAAGGAGACATCCCTTTTTACCCCAATATTGATTCAAGCTTTGGATTAACGATTGGAATGTGGTTGCTTTAACGGATGATTTCACGGTCATATGCTGTGGATTCTTGAATTTAAATCATTTATCGGCAAAAACTTAGTGAATTGTTATCCTTATTTTGAAAGGCGATTCTATCAAAATGAAATCATTGAATCAAGGAGAGCGCCTAAAACTAAAAAAGAAAGGGACAGCCGCTTCTTTGGAGTCTTTGTGACCTTACTAAAGCAACCATCCCTTCCCTCCCGAACATGCTCGGCATCCTTTTTTTCCCACGGGTTTTACCCATCCGAGCAGGAACGGAACCCTAAAATTAAAGGGTGAGCTGACCCTTCATTTTTTCAAACTTCGCATCTCCGATCCCACGCACTTCCTTTAACTCTTCGAGGGACTTGAAGCCGCCATTGGCACTGCGAAAGTCAATGATCCGCTCTGCCAAAGCAGGTCCTATGCCGCGAACTGCCTGAAGCCCCTCGGCATCTGCTTTATTGATGCTGATAGGCTTTGCTTGAGCTGCTACGGCTGAACCATTGGCACGAACTGTCTGCGCCAAAGCAGAAGTTGCAGGGTAAAGAAAAAAGTTGGCAATCATGATGGCCATGACCATCCAACCTACTAATTGAACTTTACTCATTCGACTCACCTCCTCGCTTTCGAATTCTGAGGGAGCTTAACCTATTTTTCTTTATTTGTCAATATAAATATTAATATAAATAATAACTACCCAAAGA
>JACQQP010000168.1 GCA_016206945.1 Candidatus Omnitrophota bacterium
AGGAACGCGTTCAAGTCCTAGCCGAGTCTCTTAAGAAAATCCAGACGAAGCTTCAAGAGATACGGGGGTATCTTTGACCTCGATCAAAAGGAAAAGGAAATAGCACGCCTCACCGAGAGAATGTCCCAGCCGCATTTTTGGGACAAACCTGCCGAAGCGCAAACGACCGTCCGTGAGCTTAAATCCCTTAAAGGTTTGATTGATCCCTGGAAGAGTGTGCATTCCCAAGCTCAGGAAATCGAAGAACTTCTTGAGCTTGCCCACGAAGATGAGCGATCGCTTGCCGAGCTTGAATCCAACCTCAAAAAGACCGAGCACGAAGTAGAGCTTCTTGAGTTTCAAAGACTCCTATCCGATCCTTTGGATCCCAATGGGGCGATCGTGAGCATTAACGCAGGCGCAGGCGGAACCGAATCCTGCGATTGGGCGCAGATGCTCATGCGGATGTACTTGAGATGGGCCGAAGAACATAATTTTGAAATTCAAATGGTGGACCTTCAGGCAGGTGAAGAGGCGGGAACGAAAAGCACTACTTTCTTTGTCCGCGGCCCTTATGCCTATGGTTATTTGAAAGCCGAGCGCGGTGTCCACAGGCTGGTTCGCATATCACCTTTTGATGCGAATAAGAGGCGTCACACTTCCTTTGCTTCCGTAGATGTGGTGGCCGAAGTCGAGGAGGAGCTTGAGATCGAGATTAAGGAAGCCGATCTTCGGATCGATACCTACCGTGCGGGCGGTGCGGGCGGCCAGCATGTCAATAAAACTTCAAGCGCCGTTCGGTTGACTCATATCCCGACGGGAATTGTGGTCCAGTGTCAGAATGAGCGCTCCCAGCATCAAAATAAGCAAGTGGCCATGAAGATATTGAAAGCGCGTCTTTATGAACGGAAACGTCGGGAAGAGGAGCAAAAGTTAAAAGTGCAATACGGCGAGAAAAAAGAAATTGCCTGGGGTTCTCAAATTCGCTCCTATGTCTTTCATCCTTATACACTCGTGAAGGATCACCGAACCAGTTATGAGACCTCAAACGGCCAAGCCGTCATGGACGGAGCGATCGATCCTTTTATCGAGGCGTACTTAAAATGTCAAGCAAAAGAACAATCAAAGAAGAAATAAATCCATGATTAACAAAATATTTGGTGCAGGCGGTGTGCTGCTTAAGAAATTTGTGGGCTCGAGGAATGATCGCATTTTGAAAAGTGTGCAGCCTATCGTCCATCGAATTAACGCGCTCGAGGCGCAAATGAAATCACTTTCGGATGAAGCGCTTGGCGGAAAAACCGCCGAGTTTAAGGACCGCTTGGCGAGCGGTGCTGCGCTTGACGATATTCTTCCGGAGGCATTTGCGGTTGTGCGCGAAGCAGGACGCAGGACAATCAATATGCGCCATTTTGATTGTCAGTTAGTTGGCGGCGTTTCGCTCCACCGTGGGATGATTGCCGAAATGGCGACCGGTGAAGGGAAAACGCTTGTGGCGACGCTTCCGATTTATCTCAACGCCCTTACTGGAAAAGGAGTTCACCTCGTTACCGTCAATGATTATCTCGCCAAACGCGACCGAAATTGGATGGGGCCCATTTATGAATCTTTGGGGCTTAGCGTAGGCGTGATTCAACATGATATGCCGCAGGCAGAACGTCAGGCCGCTTACCGCGCGGACATTACTTATGGAACCAACAATGAATATGGATTTGATTACCTGCGCGACAATATGGTGGCCGATCTTCAAGATCGTGTTCAAAGGAAGCTTCATTACTCGATTGTTGACGAAGTCGATTCCATTTTAATTGATGAAGCGCGTACGCCGCTTATTATTTCAGGCCCCGCTGAGGAGTCGACGGATAAATATTACCGCGCAAAACGCGCGGCAGACATAATGAAAGGGCTCCGCGTGGCGACAGAATCTGAGACGAAAGAGAAATCGAAGTCCGAATTAATTACAGAAAACCGGGACATGGACTATATTGCTGAAGAAAAATCGCATACGATCACTTTGACTGAAACAGGCGAAGAAAGAGCTGCGAAGATTATGGGGGTTGAGAATCTTCATGACATGACAACGGTTGAGGAGCGACATCATGTCATTGCGGCGCTGAGAGCCAAAGAGTTTTATAAGCGCGATGTTGAATATTTGGTGAAAGATGGAAAAGTGATCATCGTCGACGAATTTACGGGGCGCCTGATGCCCGGCAGAAGGTGGTCTGATGGATTGCACCAGGCGGTTGAAGCGAAGGAGGGCCTTACGATTGAACGGGAAAATCAAACGCTTGCCACCATTACGTTTCAAAATTATTTTCGGATGTATGAAAAACTGGCCGGCATGACGGGAACGGCTGCGACGGAAGCCGCTGAGTTCGACAAAATTTACAAACTGGACGTGCTGGTGATTCCTACCAATAAAGCCTGCATCCGAATGGATAACGCGGACCGTATTTATCGGACTGAGAAAGAGAAATTTAAAGCGGTCGCGGACGAAATTTCCCAGCTCCATAAGGAAGGACGTCCTGTTCTCGTCGGTACGATCTCGATTGAGAAATCAGAGCACTTAAGCCACATCCTCGAAAAGCGCGCGCTTCCTCATACGGTACTCAATGCCAAATACCACGAAAAGGAAGCGGAAATCGTAGCCCGTGCCGGCCAGGAGGCTGCCATTACGATCGCAACGAATATGGCAGGCCGCGGCACCGATATTGTGCTTGGATCCGGCATTGCTCAAAAGGGAGGCCTTCATGTGCTTGGCACGGAGCGCCATGAAGCGCGCAGAATCGATAATCAGTTAAGAGGCCGCTGCGGCCGGCAGGGAGATCCAGGCTCGTCGCGGTTTTATTTGTCACTTGAAGACGACCTCATGCGGATTTTTGGATCTGACCGGATTTCAGGTTTGATGGAGCGGCTTGGAATGGAAGAAGGCCAGGAAATTGAGCATGGGCTTGTGACGCGCGCTGTCGAAACCGCTCAAAAAAGAGTGGAGGGCCGCAACTTTGAAATTAGAAAACATCTCCTCGAATATGATGACGTCATGAACCGCCAGCGCGAAATCATTTATGAGGAGCGCGATCGCGTCCTTGAAAGCGAGAGCCTTACGGATCACATCCTCGAGATGATTGAAAATGTCATTGACGATATGATTGCCCAATATGTGAACCCCGAAATTAGGGATGAGGAACGAGATGAAGAGGGCTTCAAACACGCATTTCATTCCAAGTTTGGGATTAGCCTTAAGGAGGCTTATTTTACGAAGAATGCATTTGAAGAGTGGCGCGAGGATTTAATGAATCAAGTCAAGGAAGCCTATAAAGCGCGCACTGAGAAATTTGGCGCAGATCGCATGCATTTTCTCGAGCGCTATCTCATGCTCCAAGTGATTGACGGGAAGTGGAAGGAGCATCTCCGCGCGATCGATGAACTCCGCGAAGGAATTCACTTACGCGCTTACGGCCAGCGCGATCCTCTTGTCGAATACAAACAAGAGTCTTTTGGCATGTTTGAACAAATGACCGCTTCGATTAAGGATGAAGTGGTGGAATTCCTGTTTAAAGTCCAAGCCGTGCGCGAAGAGGAACGTGTGACGACGGTCATGAGTCCCGCCAAGCAGCAATTTTTGCATCCCGAAGCTGAGCGAATGCCAGCGCTTCAAGATGCAGGATCTCGGTTCGGTTCAGAGCCTGGCGAGCGTGGTAACGATCCAAGCGTGGACCGCGGGATCGGTGCACCGCCCAGACAAGCTGATCCATCTCAGAGGCTTCAGCCCATTCGCAGGGAACAGCCCAAAGTAGGGAGAAACGAACCCTGTCCCTGCGGCAGCGGCAAGAAATACAAAAAGTGCCACGGACAGTGACTGAAAAAAACCTCATGATATTGCCAAAGGTAGTTCTTTTATTTCTTGCCTCGCTCCTTGTTTTGCTTGTCGCCGGATATTTCGTCCTTGAATCAAATCCAAATCTAAAAGAGCAGGTTCTCTCTCGTTTGTTCTTAACATCCATTGGAAAACATTGGAAGCCTGGTCCAAAAGCTGATCCGGAAGCCGGTCCCAGCCCAGTTCAGGAGAACGCGATTACACTTTACCTTGAAAATGGAAACGCTATTAGCGGAGAGCTTGTGAGGGAGACGGAAAGCGATTACGTCATTGTGTGGGGAGGCGGAGAGATTTCCTTTGGGAAAAATGAAGTAGATCACGTTTCGTGGGGCGAGCTCATTCCCGGCCAAATATACCTGGATTTTGATAAAGAGGAAGCGGCAAAATGGCCTTATCAAAATGACCTTGTGGTAAAACTGACGAATGGCGAGATCATCGATGCTCGAATCGATTCGGTTTCAAAGGATAAGGTTTCGGTTCGCCAAACCCTTGAGGGGGGCGGCGCCATTGAACAAGAATTAGATCGCGCAAAGATCGAAGCGCTTTTATTTAAACCCATTGAAAACGAAGAGGCGAAGGCGATCGAAGCGCGTCTGAAAAGGCTTTTTCCTGGCATGAAGTTTTATGCGGAAGGAAATATGACGCTCGTTACGGATTCGTACGTGACTTGGGTCAAGGAGTACAAGCGGATTTTAAGGCAAGCCTACACGGATTTCTATTTCAATTTCTTTGGGCTTCTCCAAGATCGAAAGCCCATGCGCCAAAATTTTATTGTGATTTTTGACGATTGGGCGAGTTTTGTGGACTACGCCGTAACGGATGGAGTCCCCGGCTGGGCGGTCTTGGGTTATTTTACGCCGATTGGGAAAGTGCTTTACATGTTTAACGCTCTTGGGGACAATTTTTCTGATTTGATTTCTGAAGCCATCGCGGGTCAGGCGGAACGTACGATCGACAGCGCGGCTCAAGCGGTCACGGACGAAATGGGAGACCGCTATAAAGTTTTTATTGAAGGGCAGGCGAAGTCGGTTAAGGATAAATTCTGGCGTGCCCATGATGTGATTCGCGCTGAATTTGGGGCCATGACTACCTCTACGTTAAGGCATGAATTGACGCATGCGCTTTTTAATAATTGGGGTTTACAAACCATCGTTATTTCAAAACCAACGGAAGCAGGCGAAGACACGCTTCTGGATCAAAAGAAGAAATTTCTGGAAGCAAAAGACGTTCAAACCAAGCGGAAAATTTTGGAGCGACTGGTGGCGTCGAAGAAAAGTGAGGAGCTGCCCGATATGGAAGCAGCCAATTCGTGGCTCGTGGAAGGCTTGGCTGCTTACTGCGAAACGGATCCCTGCGGCGATCAA
Organism: Candidatus Omnitrophota bacterium; assembly: GCA_016206945.1. Lineage (GTDB taxonomy): Bacteria > Omnitrophota > Omnitrophia > Omnitrophales > Danuiimicrobiaceae > 01-FULL-45-10b. Next base: position 5,221 of record JACQQP010000168.1, read on the forward strand.
AATGATCGGCGGCTTTTTACCTTTCAGGAGATGCTCAAGAAAAACGCAGTTTATCCTTTGGAACAGCTGACGGTCTACAAAATGGGAAGCTTTCCGGGCGTGTATCCGGAGGCCATGCTTCATGCGTATGCCCAAAGTTGGGCGTTTGCGACCTTTCTCATGGATCGTTATCCGATTCAATTTATGGCTTATCAAAAAAGATTGGCGCGAGAAACGCCCCAAGGCAATGAAGATGTCCAATGGTTGCTCGAGGCGTTAGGCAAAAGCGATGTGAGAGCTTTGGAAGAAGAATTCGTCGCTTTTATGAAGCGCTACCCCGTTTTGGAGGATCCTTCTCTGGAACAGTTGGATCAAATGATGTCGATCTTCAATAGTTTTTGATGTTACGTACTCTGCAGTAATTTCTTCATTCAGAATTTGAGCTTCGAAAAGCCCCTCAAGTCATGGCGAGCTTTATCCGACAATCAGTAAAAATTGGTGATTTGAGCTGCAAATAGGCGCAGTTAAAAGTTATTGCGCAGCGGGTTTTGAGTGGTAAAATAAATCATCAAAAGGGGGCGTTATCAATATGAGAAATAGGTTGCGCTTTGTCAGTTTTTCCTTACTTGTCTTGATCTTATTCTCAGGCCTCACTAAAAAGCCCGCCAAGACTGAGAAATTCGTTGCTCCACCTCCAGGATCTGAAGCCGCGGCAGACGCAGCTTTAGGGACCCTTCCTACAAAGGGCGAGACAGAAGCTGAAAAGAAAGTCCAGGAAATTGCTGCGGAAGACGAAGCACACCAAGCTCTTGAGGAAGCGGAGCGACGCAGAAGAGAAGAAGAGCAAAAGCGTTTGCACGAGTCTATTACCGGTTACGATATCGCCGAACGGCAAATCCAAGAATCCTAACGGGGAGAGTCGCGCACTTTGTTCGTGGAGAGTTTGACCATTGTAGCGAAGCGGAAGTGGTGTGGGACTTTTGTCTTCTTTATTTTCCTTTTTTTTGTTTGCCTTCCAGTTCCGGTCAGTGAATCTCAAAATGAAAAAAAAGAGTATCTAACGGCCGAAGAACTTCTCAGGACCGAAGCAGGCCAATTTTTTGTTACCCGCCAATTTGAAGAAGCCCTCAAAGAATTTCAAAAACTGGAAAAGGAATATCCAAAAGATATCATCATCAAGCGCTATATTGGAGCCTCATTAGATCATTTAAAGCGAGATGAGGAAGCAATTGCTGCATTTGAAAAAGTATTAAAGCTCAATTCAGATGATCTTCCAAGCCGCCAGTTTCTTGCCAAAATCTACTTACGAAAAGGTGATCTCGGTAAAGCCGAACGGGAATTTACTTTTTTGGTCGAGCATGACAAGACGGGCGCGTTTGGTCCTGCTGCAAGGGCTGAAGTAGCAAAGATCAAGCAGCTTCGCTTGACTCAAGAGAAGGCAGTCCAGATTGCGGGCAGGAAAATCTCACCTCAGGATTTTCTTCAAACGAAAGCGGCAGAACATTTCAGAAACGCTCGTTTTGAAGAGGCATTGGATGAGTTGAAGAAGTTAGAAGAAAAGTATTCAGGCGATCCGCTCATCGTCCGTTATCAGGCGATGACTTTGGATAAATTGGGCAGGACGGATGAGGCGATCCAGAAATTTCGAGAAGGACTTACCGCAGTGCCTGACAATATCGCGCTCCATTATTTCTTGGGACAGACCCTTCTTCGAAAGCGAGACTTTGAGGGTGCAAAGCGAGAATTTGAATATGTGGTTGCGAATGACGAAAGTGAAGCCTACCGCATTACGGCACGAGCAGATCTCAAAGCCGTGGATAAAATTATTTCAGATCAGAAGAAGGCGAAACGGAGATGGAAATTTGACGCCTCAGCAAAGGTTGAGTGGCTCAGGAATCCAGGTTCGACACCGAAACATGTGGGTTTCAGGAGCGGAAGGGGTGTCTATAGCTCAGGGAAGATTTCGAACACCCTTGGATTGACCTATCGGCTTTTTACAAAAGGTCCTTGGAGTGGAAAGATGGGTTACAGTTATTCGGAGGCCTTTTATACACGCAGTTTTAGTCATTTGAACACTTTTGGCAATACGTTGACTGGCAATCTTACCTATTCGCGTAACTTTTTAGGAAAACCTTTACTCATAGATGTCGGGCATTCCACCGCCCACACCATGCTTCGAGAACAGTATTACACGACCGCCTTTTCCGAAACCGCCTCTTTTATCTATTCACCCGTGAGCTGGAACCGCCTCATCTTTTCAGAGAAGTGGGCTTTTACGACTTATGATGGCGACGGAACATCACC